>CANMZR010000224.1 GCA_947502375.1 Polyangiaceae bacterium | reverse complement strand
GCCGCTCTACAGCATGGGTTACGGGCTTCCGTTCAGCGGTGGCCTATTCGCCATCGCCAGCAGCATCTTGTTCGGCTCGACGCTGTGCGGAGCTTTCTTCGGATTTGTGGAACCTTGGGTGGTCGGCGGCCTCCACCACCTGGTCCTATCGCTCGTCGGCGGCATTCCACCCGGTCGGACCTACGCGCACACGGTTCGCGCCCACGCGTATGCCAGTGGCGGTGCGGCGGTCTTCTCAGCAATTCCTTATGTGGGCGCCCTCGTGACTTTCGTGCTTTCGATAAAGAACCACCTTGAGGCCTACGACGAGATGCACCGCTGCGGCGGCAAGGCGCTCCTCGCGTATTTTTCGCCTGTTCTATTCTGTTGTTGCGGCTGCTGCAGTCTTTTTACGCTTTTCAGCAGCCTCGTGCCTTTAGGTCGCTTTCACTTTTAATTCCCCCGTGCTCGACGCCATCGTCATCGGCTCCGGCCCAAACGGACTCGTAGCCGCCAATCGGCTCGCTCGCGCAGGCATGACCGTGCGCGTCCTTGAGCAAAACAAGGCCATCGGAGGTGCGCTGCGCTCCCGCGAGCTCACCCTCCCCGGCTTTGTTCACGATCTCGGCGCGGCCTTTTTCCCGTTCGCGAGCGCCAGCCCGGCGCTGCAAAGTCTTGAGCTTGGTCAAGCCGGGCTCGCGTGGTGCAAGGCCGAAGTGGAGAGCGCACACCCAGCCCTGGATGGCTCCTGCGCCAGCCTTGTCCGCAACCTCGATGACCTCGACGGCTACTTTGCGGGCGACGGCGACGCCTGGCGGAAGGTCGCCGTGTGGACCCGTTGCGTTCGCGACAAGTTGCTCGCTCTGCTCCTCGCAACACCCGTTTCTCTGACGGCAGCCTGGAAGCTCGGCGCGATGAATTTACTGCGATTCGCAGAGATTGGGCTTTCAAGCGGACGCGGCTGGTCGGAGCGTCGCTTCCAAAGTGAGGCCGCGCGGCGCGTCCTTCCAGGGCTGGCGCTGCACACCGATATCGGACCGGATGACGAGTTCGGCGCAGCGGTCGGTTTCATGCTGGCGGCACTGGCAACCGTGGATGGCTTCGCGGTCCCGCGTGGCGGAGCCGGTGCGATCACGGCCGCGCTGCTGCAACGGCTCGCCGAGCAGGGCGGCGACGTCATGGCGGGTTGTGGCGTGACGCAGATCATCGTGAAGCGCGGTCGCGCCATCGGCGTGCGAACGCCCGAGGGGGACCTCGAAGCCCGGGTGATCGTGGCAGACGTTGCGGCACCCACGCTCTACCTGAAGCTGCTGCCTGAAGCGGCGTTGCCGAGCCAGGTGATCGCATCCATGCGCCGTTTTCATCACGGTTTCGGCACCTTCAAGATGGACTGGGCACTCGATGGGCCGGTCCCGTGGAGAAACGAAGCTTGCCGACGCGCGGCCGTCGTCCATCCAGGTGAGAGCAACCAGGACCTCGCACGTTTCGTCAAACAAGTGCGTGCCGGTGAGCTCCCGGACCTTCCCTACCTCGTCGTTGGCCAGCAATCGCTGCTCGATCCATCGCGTGCTCCTGCGGGCAAGCACACGCTCTGGTGCTATTCGCGCGTGCCCTCGACGCGCCCGTGGCGGGCCGATGCGCCGCTCTTTGCCGCCCGCATCGAAGACCGCATCGAGGGCCTCGCTCCCGGCTTCAAGAAGCTCATTCTCGCGCGGCACGTCGCCGCACCTCCCGACCTCGAAGCGACCAATCCGAATTTGATCGGCGGAGACCTCGGCGGCGGCTCGGCCCAACTCGACCAGCAACTCTTCTTTCGCCCGATGTTCCCGTATTTTCGTTACCGAACGCCGGTGAATGGGCTCTACCTCTGCTCCTCGTACACGCACCCGGGCGCGGGCGTTCACGGCATGTGCGGCTTCAACGCCGCGGCCGCCGTCCTTTCCGACCACGGCTGAGTTCGTGCTTCAGAGCCAGTCGCTGAGCTTCGTCCTTCAGAGCCAGGCGCTGAGCTTCGCGGCAACCGCCTCGCCAGTCATGCCGACCTTGTCGCGGATGACCTGCCAAGGGGCCGAAAAGCCGAAACCATCGTGCCCAAACGTCAGGCCGCCGTCGCCGACGATCCCCTTCCAAGGGCCCGTGATCCCGAGCTCGATCGACGCGCGCTTGACATCGGTCGGGAGCACGAACGCGCGGTATTCTGCGTCCTGCTTTTCGAATTGCTCCCAACAGAGAATCGACACCACCCGTACGTTACGACCCCGCTCACCGAGCGCTCGCTTGGCATCGACGGCCACCGAAACCTCGGAGCCGGTCGCTAGCAGCACCGCCTCGGGAGCGTCGGCCGCCTCATCGACGACGTAAGCGCCGCGCAGCATGTCACGTGGCGTAAAGGCCGCGGGACGCTGGAGATACGGAACGTTTTGTCGCGTCAGGGCGAGCACGGTAGGCCCATCTTTTCGTTCGAGTGCCAGTGTCCAAGCCGCCGCACACTCGAGCGAGTCCGCCGGCCGGACGACGTGAACGTTCGGGATCGCGCGCAACGCCCAAAGGTGTTCGACGGGCTGATGCGTAGGCCCATCCTCGCCGAGATAGAGGCTGTCGTGCGTGAACACGAACACCGAGGGAAGGTGCGACAGTCCTGCGAGGCGAATCGCGGGCCGCATGTAGTCGCTGAAGACGAGGAACGTCGCTGTATACGGGATGAACGAGCCGCCGAGCGCGAGCCCGTTGGCGAACGCAGCCATCGCATGCTCGCGAATTCCAAAATGGAAATTTCGGCCTTCGAACGCGCCCCGCTGCACGACGCCAGCGTCTTTGATCCACGTCTTGTTCGACGGTGTCAGGTCGGCCGAGCCACCGACGAGCGAAGGGACAAGAGCAGCGGCCACCTGTTGTAAGAGGCTGCTAGTGATGCGTGTCGCTTGCTCCCCGGGAGGCACGGCTTCGCACAGTTTTTCCAGCAAATCAGAGGGCATCTCGCAACCGATGAGTTGCTGATAAAGCGCGGCATCCTCGCCGCCTTTTGCGAGCATCGCGTCCCGCAACGACTGCCAGCGCAGGTGACGTTGAGCACCGGCTGCGGCCGCATTCGCGAAGACCGCCCGCACCTCGGCCGGGATGTGAAAGGGCTCGTGCGTCCAACCAATCGCCGCCTTCGTGGCAGCCAACTCCTTCGCCCCGAGCGGCTCTCCGTGGGCGCTCGACTTGTCCTGTTTGTTTGGCGAACCCTTCCCGATGTGAGTTTTCGCGATGATGAGCGACGGCCGCGCAGACTCCGCGACCGCGCAATCGAGCGCTCTTCGAAGCTCGGCGTGGTCATGCCCATCCACCCGCTGAACGAACCAGCCGTACGCCTCGTAGCGCTTGCCAACGTCTTCGGTGAAGGCGAGCTCCGTCTTGCCATCGATCGTGATGCCATTGTCGTCGTAAAAGAACACCAGGTTGTCGAGACCGAGGTGTCCCGCGAGGCTCGACGCTTCGCCGGAGAGCCCCTCCATCATGTCGCCGTCCGAAGCGATCCCGAAGATGCGCCCGTCAAACAACTCGGGGTCATGCGGGAAGCGAGCAGCCATCATTTTCTGGCTCGCAGCCATCCCCACCGCCGTCGCGATGCCTTGACCAAGCGGTCCGGTCGTCGTCTCGACTCCGGGGGTCAGATGCACCTCGGGATGCCCCGGTGTGCGACTGCCCCATTGCCGAAAGTTCTTCAGCTCCTCCAGCGACAGAGCGTAGCCGGACAGATGCAAAAGCGCGTAGAGCAGCATCGACGCATGCCCGCACGATAAAACGAAGCGGTCGCGATTCGGCCATGCCGGATCTTTCGGATCGAACCTTAGCTCGTGAGCGTAGAGTTCGAACGCAATCGAAGCGAGACCCATCGGCGCACCAGGATGACCGGAGTTCGCTTTCTCGACCGCATCCACGGCGAGCATCTGAATCGTCTTGACCGCAGTTTCGACGAGCGTCGGTTCGAGGTCGTTCGGCATGCCCCTCGGGTACGCGATGTCGGCGCGGAGCGGAAGGCCTTTCGGGAGCCGGATGACTTGTCCCTTCGCACCCGTTTGAGCGACAAGGGGCCGTGGAGGAGCAGCGGGCGAAGGAATCTCGATCGGCAACCGTGGTCACGATTGCCATCGTCCTGTCCCGCCTGGCCGGCCTCGTACGGCAACGGGTGGCCGCCCACTACTTCGGCACATCCGCCGCCGCAGATGTCGTCGCCGCGGCTTTCCGCATTGGTAACCTCGCGCAAAATCTCCTTGGCGAAGGCACCCTAAGTGCGACGTTCATCCCGGTTTATGCACGCCTCCGAGCGTCGGGCGACGAGGCCGGAGCGCGGGCCTTTGCACGAAGTGCGCTCGGAGCCTTGAGTCTCGCCGTCCTCGGGCTCACACTCGCGGGGGTCCTCGCGGCTCCCATCCTCTCACACGTCATCGCTGGCGGATTTGAAGGAGAAAAGCTGGCATTTACGGTCGAACAGGTGCGCCTGCTGTTCCCCATGACCGGCCTTCTGGTGATGAGCGCCTGGGCGCTTGGGGTACTCAACGCCCACCGGTCCTTTTTTCTACCCTATGCCGCGCCCGTGCTCTGGAGCTTCGCGCAAATCATCGCGCTCGTCCTTGCCGGCATGTTGCGCTTCGGCGACCGTGCGCTGGCGCAGGCACTCGCGGTGGGAGCTCTCATCGGAGCCGCGCTGGTCGCCGCCTTGCTCTTCGCCCGCGCCCGGCAGCACACGGTCTCGGTTCGACCGTCCTTCGACTTCTCGAGCGCACCGCTTCGGGAAGCGGTTGGACGTTTCCCGGCCGTGTTGCTCGGACGTGGCGTCATCCAGATCTCGGGCCTCATCGACACGTTGCTCATCAGCTTCCTCGGCGACAGCGCTGTCTCGACGTTCAATTACGCCCAGACGATTTACCTGTTGCCGATGAGCATTCTCGGGACCGGCGAAGCTGCCGTCTCACTGCCCGAGATGGCCGCCGACACGAGCGTAGAAAAGACGGAGCGCAATCGTCGAATTCGGGAGCGCCTCGCGGCGAGTCTCACGCGAGTGACGGTGCTGTCAATTCCCGCCGTGGTTGTGATGGCGCTCTCGGGAAACGCCTTGGTTTCCGTCCTTTTTCGCACGGGCCGCTTCGATGAAGACTCGACCTCGCGCGTTGCGAGTGCCCTCGCCGTCTACGCATTTGCCCTGCTCGGAAACGCGTCGGTACGGCTGTTTGCGACCGCATTTTATGCGCTCGGCGAGACGCGGCTCCCCGCCCGAATGGCGGTCGCCCGGGTGCTCGCGAGCACCGTGGTATCGCTGGTATTGATGAAGCGATTCGGGATCGCTGGAGTCGTCGCGGGAGCCACCCTCGCGGCCTGGGTGGAAGCGTGGCTGCTCGGCGCGGCACTGCATCGTGAACTCGATGGCCTGGGGCTCGAAACACTGCCAAAACGAAAGCTTGCGACGCTGACCGGAGCTTCTGCGGCCGCGGCCATGGGCGGGCACTTCGTCCTCGGTGGGCGTCCCCCGACTGCGCTTTTCGCATTCCTCGGCCTTTCCATCACGGGCCTGACGTTTATCGTCACCGCTCAGTCACTCGGTCTCTTGGACCTACGGTCGCTATTCGGACGTCGCCGGAGCTGACGACTCGGCGCCGATGCGGATGCCACCCAGCGTCGCCACGAGCGTTCCCAACCCCATCGCCACCCCCGAACACCAAGCGAGTCGCGACACGCCGGCATTCTGTGCGAGCAACTGCGCCAAGGCACCGCCCGCGGCCGTCGCAGTGACGAACGCGCCGAAGCTCCACCCCACACCCACGTTGGACGAGCGTGCCATAAGCCGCAGCAACGCGGCGATCGGCGCACCGAACGCACCACCGAGCACCAGCAACACCGCAAAGGCCGCACCGAGACGCGCCGTCAGCGCCCAGGTGCCACTAGCGAGGACACCGCGCTCGATGATGGCGAGCGACACCGCCGCGAACACGGCGACCAATCCAGACCAAGCGACGCCGCGACGCACAGCATTTTCGTTGATGGTATCGACGAAAGCGCGCCCCGCACCGCAGGCGACAAGGCCCATTGGAATCACGACCGACCACGCCCAATCCGAGCCGCCAAGCCAGCGGACCGCGACGTCGTCGAGTGCCACCGCCATGCTGCCCGTCGCGAGGCCCACGAGTGCCACCGCCAGGCGGGTCGAGATGGGAAAACGACGCCCGTTCGTGCGCGCGACCGGCACCCCGAGACTCAATAGCAAGATGAGAAGCGACAATCCCGCAGCCGAGGCCGCCAGGCCAATCCCCAGGAGTTGAGGCGCCTCGCCAGCGGGTCGGTCTTTGGCGTCTTTGGCGTCTTTGGCGTCTTTGGCGTCTTTGGCGTCTTTGGCCTCGGGGGCCTTCGTTCGCAGCGCACGCAACGACTCCCGGGCGCCCGTGAAAAGCTTCGATAGCGGCTGCACGGGCTCAAAAAATGGTCGCTCTTGAGTCATCGGATGGGCGCTCATGAGCGGCGTGACCGTCGGTTCGCTCTGCGTTTTTGCTCCCTCAAGCTCACGAGCACCGTGCCGGGGCTCGGCAGTCGGAAACTCGACCGAAAGCCCCTTTCGCTTGCAGCTTTTCTCAACGTTTTGAAGGACAGGAACCGCGACAGGCCCCGTCAACAGCAACAGGGCCACCGCCCCATCCGGGCGCCGTTCAGCGCAAGCCACGGCTCGCTCCGTGAGGGTTTCGGCGGGGGTCGCCGCGGCCACCGTCGCTAGGAGCGTGGGGAGCTGCGCCTTCGGGACACGCAAGAGAAGAATTCCCTCAGCGGGCGCAAGGTGTTGCCAATAGCCGCGAATCGCCTCCACGGTGAAGGTGCGGTCTTCACCGACGAGAAAACGGGTCGCGACGGGTTCGAGAACGGGCTGCCCGAGCACCAGAATGCGCTGGTACGAACCCGCAAGGCCCGGGAGCACGCTTGAAGCGTCGCCAAAGCGCAGCGTCACGGCCCCGTTCGGATTCCAAAGATACCGGGATTCACTTCCAAATTCGGTAGCGACGAAGCGCGCCAGCGCCGTAAAAGGCTCGATGGCGTCCACCTTGGAATGACCTGCGTCAAGGGCCTCGCGAACTTCTCGTCCACCTCCCGAGCCGACGACCAAGGCCGTACCGCTCGTGCCAGTCGCAAAATAAGCGGCATCCGGCAGCTCGAACGCTTGACGCCGCTTGGCCGAATCCGTCAGCGACAAGGGACTCAAGGGGCCACGGTCGACGGTGTAGTTGAGGATGCCTCCCTTGCCTTGATCGACTTGTAGAAGGCCCGCCGTGGTCCAGCGGGTTGAGCCAACCCGACCCTTGCGCGCGGTATCGGTGTGAATCTTGAGCCATGGATTGCGAAGATCCCCCAAGGTCAAAGACAAGAGGGCGAGCGGCACCACCGCCAGCGCCGATCGGTGCACAGCAACGTGGGTTCCCTTGCTCGCGAACAAGGAGGCCAACGCCAACAAAAACCCTGTCAAAAGAAGCGCGCGAGGGCACCCCACCGCGAGTGCAGCGGGCACGAGGAGAGCCCCAACCGCGCCGCCCCCACCGAAGGCAAACCAAGTTCGACCGGGCCGCGAGGGCTCCCGGCGCAGGAGCCTTCCCAGCGCCGTGGCGAGGGCCGCGCAAAGCAGCGACCAGCCGACTGCGGGAACCACCAAGACGAGGAGAGCACCCGCCGGCTTCGCAATTTGCAGGCTGCTCCAGGTGAGTGCGATCGCGACCAATCCGCACGTCCCCGCCGCGCAACTCGCTGCGTTCGCGGCCGCAGCGGCACTCGCGTCTGGCTCGTCATTCGCGGACGCTCGCGATGCGAACCATGCCGCCACCGCGCCACCCGCACTTGGCGCAAGCACCGCGATGAGCCGTGCGTAACCCCATCCGTAAACCGCGGCGTTCAGGCGATACGCGAGGAACTCGAGCAGCACGGTCGCCGCCCCAAGGAGCGCCGCGGCCCAAGGCAAGCCACGCCGCCCGCGTGTCTCCGGAGGAGCCATGATGGTCGGGACGGTTACCACATACTTGGCCTTAGTGCGCGGCTTTCGGCATGGAA
>CANMZR010000223.1 GCA_947502375.1 Polyangiaceae bacterium | reverse complement strand
GTAGCGGGACGGCACCGGCCTCGGTGACTCGGGGGAAGGGATTGGCTGTAACCATCGCTGATCGCGAGCGTAGCACCGGCATCACAGGGTCTGCAACGCGTCCCATGATCGGGCTCGTGCTCATGAGCGTTTGTGAGGTGTTTTGATGGAAGTGTGGCAAGTTCCGGTGGCTCCAATGCGACCGTTCGCTTTTGCCATCCTCCTGGCTGCGTGCCAGGCGCCTGCGCCGGCTCCGCTTGAGTTGGCGGTGCCGCTGGACGATGCCGGCCTGGCCCGAAAGTGGCTCGCCACCGAGTCTCTGCCGCCGCGGGCCGAAGTGGTGGCGCTGACGGACCGAATGGCCATCGCCGCGACCCGAGCGGGCCGCACTCCGCCCGCATCGGAGCTCGCGTGGCTGGCGGCCCAGCTTCGTGAACGGATATGGCGCGTGGATCGAGTCGCGAGTGACGGACGTGAGGCCGTTGAGCTCTATCGCGCCGCCGCTGAGCGAGCGACGTCTGTCTCGGTCGAGTGCGATGCCGAACTGCAGCGCGCGCTGCTATCGGGTGAGCTGGGACGGAGTGCCGGTGACACGTTCCGGGAACTGTTCACCGCTTACGAGCGGCAGTCGGCCGACGCAGGGGAGCGCAGCGGGTGCGCCGAGCGCTTGAAGGGGCTAATCGATGCGCTGGGAGCCTATCGTCCGACGGGGCAAGCCTGGGTCGAACTTCAGAATCAGGCTCGCCGCGACGTAGAGGCGCGACGAGCCAACGCGCAGGCCAGCCCGGTCTTGCCTTTGTCGGCCGGAGCCAGTGCTGCCGTACCGGTCCCGACGGTCCCTTTGCCCGTCGGGCTTTCTGACGTCGTCGTTTTGCCTGACGAGAACACCATAAAGTCAAAGAGTGTCGAGCTGCGCGAGGTTAAGCCTTACAGCTATACGGGTGGAGGTCGTGTCGTTCTCGGCTTGAGCGGGCCCGCCCGTTACGAGGTCGGAGTCTTGCCGCCTGACGTCGCTGCGCAACGTGGCTATCGGGTGTTCATCGATGTGGCAGGAGCCACGCTCCGCCGCTCCCTTCCCGATCTGGTGCTGGAGGGGCTCGTGGGTGCGGTGCGTGTCGGCAAACGAGAGCATGGCGCTCGTGTCGTCATCGACCTGACCGCGCAGGCTCACCATCGGGTGTTTTACTTGCCGGATCCCTTTCGTATCGTGATCGACCTTTCCACGCGGGACACGCCCACGGTGGACCAACCGAAGAGTGGCCGTCGCACCGTGGCGCGGGTGACCCTCGATCCGGGGCATGGTGGTTGGGATGCTGGGGCGACGGGGCCCACGGGGCTGCGCGAAAAGGATGTTGCGCTCGATGTTGCGCATCGGGCTGCGCCCGCGCTCGCTTCGGAGTTAGGCATCGAAACGATGCTGACTCGCGATACCGACGTGTTCGTGCCACTCGAGGAAAGAACGGCACGTGCGAACGCGTTTCACTCCGACATGTTCGTGTCGATTCACTGCAACGCAACCGAGGATGGCCATGCCGAGGGCGTCGAGATCTACATGCTCGATCCGACTCGACAAATGGACGCCGCGGCAGTGCGCGCCGTGTCGCGGGAGAATCACAATGCGAAGGAGCGTGCGCGTGCGGTCGATCCGAAGCTCCTCGACGCTCAGGTCGCCAGCATTACCGTTGGGCTTGACGTGGCCGATGCGACGAATCGCTCGCGCTCGTTTGCGCGGCTCTTGCAGACCTCTGCCGTCGCCTCGCTCTCGTCGTACGGAAAAGTGACCGACCACGGAGTAAAGACCGCCGCGTTCTTCGTGTTGCTCGGTGCCGAAATGCCTGCGGCTTTGTTCGAAACTTCCTTCATTTCGAATCCGAGTGACGAGGGGCGGCTCGGCACCGCGGACTTCCGGCAGAAACTCGCCGACGCGGTGGTCAATGCCATTCGCGCGTATCGGGACGGGCTCGGTTCAATGCGCTAATGCTGAAGCGCTGACGCTGAAGGGCTACCGCTGACACGCTTACCGTCGCTTAGCCAGAAGCCGCTCGTTCCACCGACCCGTGGGGCAGGTTTTTCCTGCCTCGGCTCGCCGGATGGGTCGTTCTTTCGCGCAACGAGCAGGGCCGCAGCGTCCGGCGCCTTGGCCTCCTGATGCTCAGCGTCAAGCTTCAGGAGCGTGTCGCCGAGTCTTTTGACGTCACCCATCGTCTATCGTGCTTGACGTGCGAGAAGTGTCTATCTTTAATGTCGACGCTTCAGACCCCCTGGGAGGATTTCGACCGCAATGCCTACCACGATGAACAAGACGCAGCTCAAGAAGTTCCGCAAGCTCCTGGAAGAGAAGCGAGACGAGATCATGCGCCGCGCGCAGCAAACCCTGAGCGAGGACATGGCGCTCGATTCCGCTGAACTTCCCGACGAGATGGATCTCGCGTCGACGGAATACCTTCAGTCGTTCACGTTCCGATTACGTGGTCGCGAGAAGTCGTTCCTTTCGAAGATCGAGATGGCGATAGAGAAGATCGACAAGGACGACTTCGGCAACTGCGAGGAGTGCAGCGAGGAGATTTCGCTGAAGCGCCTGGAGGCTCGGCCCGAGACGACGCTCTGCATCCGTTGCAAAGAAGAGCAAGAGCGCGAAGAAAAAGATTTCGCTTAGGAGTGAGCGCAATCAGGCCAACGACGCGGCGTTGCAGAAGCGATGCTGCGTTTTTGTTTCCATCGATGGCCACGCGGCAAAGTCACGCGAGGCTGCTGCAGATCAAGCGCGATCCTCGACGAGGAGCGAATCATCGTGGTTGCGCGATCTCACGAAGGTCCGTCCCTGCGGGGTAAGCGTAGCTGACGTAAGAGTCGAAGCCCCACACGATGACGCCCGCGGGTTGACTCGCGATTAGTCGATGGACGCCGTCATTCTGCATCCCAGGGCTGAGCTTACCGGTGTCGGGATCGATCGTCGGGTAGCTGAGCTGGCAACTGTACGTCACAAACTCGGGGGACTTGCCGTTCCGCTCCTCGGGCTTGAGGCCATCGGTGGCAGTCAGCGTGCAGACTTGAGGCGAGAGGAGCTGCCCATCGAAGCGCACCGTGGCCCCGAAAGGGACGACGACGGTTATGAAGTCGAAGGCGTACTTGTCGGGCGTGAGGAAGACGTAGTCGCTTCGAAACTGCTCCTCTGGGGGAACGATGATGAGACTCGGATCGCCGCCTGGAAGGCCGCGAGGAACGTTCGCGCCGTCTTGGCTTGCCATGACCTGTTCGACATGGATTGGGCCATCGGCCGTCGCGAGGAAATCGTGGTCAGCCGCAACTTCCGCCCAATCGCCGGTGTGAAAAAGATGCAGTTCTGAAAAGGGCGCTTTCAGCGTCGTTGTGATCGTTGTGACTTCATCGCGCGTGGCGATGAAGCGAAAGTAATCGGGCTCCGGCGTCTCGATGACCTGACCGCCGGCCGCCTGCACCGCACGGGTCCGGCTCGGTGAATGGCCGAGGGCGAACTTTTTGCCCGCGGTGCGCACCGGATCGAGCTGCTCTTCGAGATGATCGGCGCAACAACGGCGTTCGCTCAAGTTGTCGAAGCGTGGGGCGTCCGAAGCCTCGCTGCCGCTGAACACCGCAATCGGTCGGTTTGCGAAAATGCGGGTACCCGTGAAGTCGGCATCGAACGAATTGAAGGACGGTGTCTCAAGATTGATGACGTCGAAGGCAGCGATGTCGAGTTCGAGTTTTTCGCCCGTCGCGGTGTCGGGGATCAAACCGGCTCCAAGGACAGGGGTGGTCGGATAAATGACGACGTGCGTCTGCTCTTGCGTCCCAACGATTGTGAGAAAAACGCGGAGATTCAGCGGGCTCGCCGGGTTGAAGTTGGTGTTCGCGTCGCCCGTCCACGCAATGGTTTGCGGCCAGCCAGCCACGACGTAGGCGAGCGAAAGCGCTGGGTCGTCGTAGGTAAGGGCTTCGCGTGGCTTCAGGAGGGAAGCGTCGTTTGAAAACACGCTGACGTTTTCGAGCGGGTTGAACTGATACGCAACGGCAGGAAAATTGCTGACGATCTTGTAAGCGTGCCGGGTGAGTGCCGTATGGGTTCCCGTGTTGTATTCGCCATCGGGACTGCCATCGACCTCGCGCGGACCGAGCTTGAATACGCGTAAATTCAGCGGAGCTATCAGCGCCTCGGTGATGAGCTTTGGCGCGGCCGGGTCGCCAGGTTTGCCATCGTCTTGATACACGCGCACGGTGGCCGCGACGTCGGGCTGTGGATTTGAAACCACGATGGCGAATTGCTGCGCGGCCGCATTGTGGCTTTCGTCGATCATCGCGTTGTCGAGATCGACGCCCCAGTACTCGCAGCCGACGTTGCTCTTTTCTTCGCTCGCGAGCGCGCAGAGTTGAGGACAAGCCCCGAGGCGGCAGGCCCTTCCCGTGGCGGTGTCGCAGGTCATCTCGAGCGTGCTCGACGCACCGTCAACGCTGCACCGTCGGACCTCTTGGCCCGTACAAAACGTCGTTTCGGGTTCACAGGTCGCGCAAGCGAGGAGTTTGAGAGAGCATATCTTTCCTTGGTCCTCACAGGCGTCGATGGTCATCCACCCGAGCACACCCGTGGCGTTCGCACGGCACTCCTCGAGTGAACCGTCACAGCGACGCAGGCCGAGCTCACACAGGGGCGGCTCCGGCGGCTTTGCCGCAAGAGGAAACCAGCGCGTCGAGGCGTCAAAGCTGCAACTCGCCGAGAGCGCGAGTGCCATCGCGTACGAGCATACCCAGCGTTTCATTGGCCGGTCACAGGAACGAGTTGAAAACATCCACGGCGTACGCGGACATGCCAAAGGGCTGGAGCTGGCGGTAGGTCAGCTTGCCGTACTTGAAATCGACGATGCGCCCGCCGCGCACACGAATCGCGAGTGGTCCCGACGGCAGACCCGCCTCGGGAAAAACCGCTAGGTCGGGGAGGGTCACCGCGTGGTCCGCTTGCGGGACGACCACTTGCCAGTAGCTTCCGGCGCCGATGACCTCGTAGATCGTCAAATCCGCTGGGAATCCACCCGTCGGATACAGCGTCGCGAGGTGTCGCCCATCGAACTTCGTCGCGACTTCGGGCGTCTTCAATACGGGGATACGAACGAACCCATCGGCTAACAGCGGCAGGCTCGTGTTGGTCGCAGTGAGCGAACTTATCGCCGAGAGCGGGACGCTGTTTGCGGGTCCGGTCGCCGCCTCGGCGAGCACGAGATAGCGCTGTCCGGTCAAGTCGCCGTCGAGCGGTGGCATGCCGACAAATGCGACTGGAGATGCGAGTGGTAGCAGGGGTGACTTTTCCCCGTTGGGAAGGAGCGCAAAGTACGACTGGGCGATCTCAATCACTACTTTGCTGTGAAAACGGTCCGGACCTTTGGGGCCCGACGCGGGAGGTTTCGAATCTAGAACGAGCTTTTGATCGAGTGCGTGGGCCATCGAAATCACGACCGAGCCGGTCGTCTGATTCGGGAAAACGCCAACACCCTTCGTCGCTCCAAAGGCATACGGAATGAACGATTGGGTCACCTTGTTGCGAATGCCAGCGAGCGCGTACAGCGCCTGGTATCCGGGTGCGGCCGAGACTTGAAAGCCATAGCCCAGATCCCCGGGTGAGCTCTCGAAGACGGCGCTCGCTTCACTCGGGAGCTGGAACGTGCGGGTGCGGTCCCGAGTCGCGAAGAAGACGAAGGCGACCCGCTCTTCATCGACCGTGACTGGAGCCGGTACATTTGACCACTCACCTTTCTTGAATTCGCCAGCTGCCGGCCAGACGAGCTCCCCTTCAATGGCGCCACCGAGCACCGGTTTGCCACCCACTGGCGGGGGATCTCCGCTGCCGGCGCAGGCCGGTGTGAGCGTCGGATCGAGGTAGACCGTGACGGTGTCAACCGGGACGGCCACGAAGCTGATGGGCGAGTGGCAGTACGCCGCGATGGTGACGGTCGCCGGCTGGTTGAGGCTTGGGCTCGAGAAGATCGCTACGCCATTTTCGTTGGCGCTTTGGTAAAGGCCGCTCTCCTTCGATTCGCCGACAATCACGTGAGCTCCGCCGAGCGCGTCACCCGAGATGTTGTCGAATGCGAGCACGGTCAGCTTTCCTGAGAGCGGCTTGCCGCTGAGGCCGCCTTTGAACCCGTCGGCGCTGTCCTGGTACGTGAATGCATCGTACGAATCGAGTGTTGCCCCGCTCGCAATGACGCTTATCGTCTTGGAGCCGGGGGTGCCTTTGGGAGCGGTGCACATGAGGGTGTCGGGACCGACGACGGTGGTCGTGACGCAAGGCTTGCCCGCGATCAAGGCCTGGATACTGGGCTCCGTGTCCCACGTGTGACCGTAACCGTGGACCGTTATCACCGTGCCTCCGGCGACGGGTCCGCTGTCGGGGTCCGCGTAAAGCGCATCGAAGGTGTACGCACCCGGCAGGCTCCGTCGCGTGGAGGTGTCGGCGCCGTTCTGGGAGCTGACCTCGACGCTGCCCGGCGCGTGTGGGGGGACGGTGAGCTGGACTTTGTTCGGGTCGATAGCGATGGGCGCGTCAACCTCCACGTCACCGAACCAAACCCGAACCGTCGGAGTGAATCCGTTGCCAGCGAGGAGCACCGTTTGCCCGCCCGCGAACGGGCCGTGGGTCGGGTTCAGGCCGATGACCGCGTGGGGGTCGTTCGAGCCCGTTGCAGAGGACGTTTTCGTCGGGGTGTCGCCGCCGCCGACTCCTGCGAAGTTCGTCCCGTCGCTGCCACCCGAGGCATCGGTATGGCGGCTCAGCCCGCTCGGTGCTGAGGCAATGCAGGCTGCGACCGACGCCGCTAGCAGGGCGTAGAGTGCACGTCCGACGTTCCGTCCCATGCCGGGAGACTACGCTGATTCTCGCCTATGCGCAGCCTCCGAGCGAGGTTCAATGACAAGATGAGCCGCAAGGCCGCGCTCTTTCGATCGACGACCGGCTGCGGCGGTTGCGCCTTCACGAGCGGGCTTTCGGTGTCGTTGGCGTGTGCGCCCCACGATGAACCTTCTTGGGTCACGGCGTCTTGGCTCGGGACCGAGGATTGGGACGGTGTGGGGCCCAACGATGCCAGCGCCGTCGCTCCGACGCACGACGGGCAGCCAAGGTCACAGGGGCAGTCTGCGATGAGCTCGGCGGCGCACGCGAGAAGCTCATGCGAACGCTCGTGGATGCGCTCGGCAAGCCCCACGCCGCACGGCACGTTGTCGTAAAGGTACGCCGTGGCCTCGAAGGTTGCGCCGCCTTCCACCGGGGCGGCATCGCCGAGCTGCCGACCGATGTCGTGCGGGTCGCACATCAGCGCGAGTGTCGCCACAAGCTCGAGTGCATTGGACAGCCCAGTGAGTCCTTCAATGGCCACCGCACGGCCGAGTTCGATACAAAGTTCTTCCGAAAGAGTAAGCCAAAAGCTCGTCGTATGCATCTCGCTCTCGGGTAAGCGGACTTCGCCGTAGCCTGCGTTCTCGTGCGTGTGAAACTTCACTTTCTTGTAACCCACGACCTTCTCGACGAGACTTATTTCGCCCCAACCTAGGCTCGCGCGGGGGGGTGAGCCGCTGTCGCGTAGCGGCGATAGAACGTGTTCTTCGAGTACTCGCACTTTCCGCTTACGCATCGCCGTCGTGAAATAGTCCGGGACGACCTGGCGGACGTAGGCCTTGTGGTTTTCGAAGTCGAGGCGTTCGACCTGGTACTGTTCGCCTTCGTGTTGGTAGATCGCTTGCTCGTGCAACATCGTGGGCGTCGAGTGCCAGTCGAGCTCGGCGAGCGCTTCGCCGGAGGCGACGTTGATGATGACAAAATTGTCCCAGCCAATGCGCCGAAGGGAAACATGGTTCGCCGGAAAGGCGTCGGTCGAGGCCCAATGGAATCGATCGCGTCCCCGGTGCAAGACCCCATTGTCCGCGAGATAGCCGAGTGCCGTGTTGGTTTCCGTTTCTCCGAGTGCGGTGAAACGGTCGGTGTTGCGAAAGGGCAGCTCATAGGCCGCGCACTTCAGGTGTTGGAGCAGGACCTCGGTGTTCTCGGGATCGATGCGCGCGTGCTC
>CANMZR010000222.1 GCA_947502375.1 Polyangiaceae bacterium | reverse complement strand
GGGCCTGACTCAGAACTTCGCTCGATCTAAAAAGGGCATCGTGCCCGACGTACCGACACTGCAAGCAGGGCATCGTGCCCGACGTACCGACACTGTAAGCGCTGAAAAACGGTAAACAACATGAATACGCATCCAGGCATCCTTGGTAAAAAGCTCGGCACCACACAATTGTTCCTCGACGATGGAACCGTCGTCGCATGCACCGTTGTGCAGGCAGGCAGCACGGTCGTCGGCAAGCGCACCCTCGAGAGGGATGGCTACGACGCGCTCATCGTCGGCTTTGGCGAGAAGAAAGCGTCGCGCCAGAACAAGCCGCTCGTCGGCGCGATGACGAAGGCGGGCGTCAAGGTCCCCCAGATCATCCGCGAGCTTCGCAGCTCCGCTGAGCATGTGGCCGCCTACGCGCTGGGCCAGGAACTCAAGGTCGAGGAGATCTTTGAAGAGGGCCAGAAGGTTGACGTCCAGTCGAAATCGCGTGGTCGCGGTTTCCAAGGCGTCTTTCGTCGCTACCACTTCTCGGGTCTCCCCGCGACCCACGGTACGCACGAGTGGCGCCGTCACGGCGGCTCGATCGGTACCAACATGACCCCCGGTCGCGTCATGCTCGGCAAGAAGATGCCGGGCCAGATGGGCAACGTCACGGTGTCGGTGTTGAATCAGCGCATCGTGAAGCTCATTTTCGAGCAGCAGCTTATCTTGCTCGAGGGTAACGTTCCCGGTGCCGCCAACGCGATGGTGCGCATTCAGGGAGCCGTGAAGAAGAAGAACGGCGGCAAAAAGAAGAAGTGAGCGCCGGTGACGTTCCGGCGTGGGAAGACTCATACTGAGGTTTCCCTCGGCTCACCGACAAGGCCGCCGCGCACTTTTTCCGCGCGACGGCCTTCGTCTTTTTGAAACGTGTTACACGGCTAAAAACGAGATGACGAGGCGAGGACGACCAGGTGGCGGTTTCAATCCTTACCGCAAACCCGATCACTTTACGGAAGCCGCAAAAGAGCAAGGCTACGTCGCCAGGAGCGTTTTCAAGCTTGAGGAGATCGACCGTCGCGTGCACCTCCTGAAGGGTGGCCTTCGCGTGCTTGATCTCGGGGCCGCTCCGGGATCGTGGTCCCAATACGCTGCCAAAAAGATCAGCGGCAGTGGTCGGTTGCTTGCCGTGGATCGCAAGCCCATCGAGGCCTCGCTGCCACCGCAAGCGCAGAAGCTCATCGGCGACGCGCTCACCTTGGGTCCGGAGCTCGAGGTCTTCGCGCCTTACGACGTCGTCCTTAGCGACATGGCGCCCGACACGACGGGGGAGAACGACACCGACAAAAGCCGGAGCTTTGACCTCTTCTGTCGCGCCGTGAATGTGGCGGCGGCGCTCGGGTCGCCGGGCGGAAGTTTCGTCGGCAAGATCTTCATGGGTCAACAGTTCGAAGAGGCCCGCGCGCATCTCCGCAAGTACTACGCGAAGGTCCGTACGCTGCGTCCTGAGGCTGTGCGTGGCATCAGCTACGAGGTCTTCATCGTCGGGCTCGACAAACGTCCCGAGCCGGTCACGACTGGCTCCGCGAATGACGCGCGAGACGCCGTTCAGTCGTAAAGCGCCGCGAGCTCACCGGGCAAAAACCCGAGCGGTCGAGGCTCGGGTGTAAGGGTTACACCGAACGTGTCTCGCACGCGCTGACGTATCTCGGTTGCAAACTTCACGATTTCCTCGGCGGTTGCGCCGCCGTGATTGACGACGGCGAGGCAGTGTTTCGTCGACAGTCCCACCTGCCCACGGCGCGTTCCTTTCGTCAGGCCCGAGTGCTCGATGAGCCACCCCGCGCTCAGCTTCTGCTTGGCGCCCTGTGTGAAGCGCGGCATCGGCGCGTGGACGGCTAGCGCCCGTGCGCGTTCTTCCACGGCATCGGCTTCGTGGTGAGACACTCCTGGATTCACAAAGAACGAGCCGGCGCTCCTGCCGTTCGGATCGCTCGGATCGAGCAGCATGGACTTTGCACGACGAAGGTTGAGAACGGTCTCGCGAACCCGCAGAAGGCTTGGCTCCGGCTCGTTCTCAAGGGCGCGCTCGAGCTCGCCATAAGCGACGAGGGCGGGTCCCTTCGAGAGCTCAAACTCGACCTCGACGACGATGAAACGCTCCGCGAGCTTCGTCTTGAAGATGCTCTCTCGGTAGCCAAATTCGCAGGCTTCCTGGGAAAGCTCCTCCGTGGCACCGGTCGCGCGGTCCACGACCTCAACGCGTCGAATCACCCGGCCGGCCTCTTGGCCGTAGGCGCCGATGTTCTGCAGCGGCGCGGCTCCAACCTCGCCAGGGATCCCCGAGAGGCACTCGAGGCCCGAAAACCCCTCGGCGACCGTCCATGCCACAAAAGCGTCCCAATTCATGCCTGCGCCTACCGTGATCCGTGCGACGTCCCCCGCTCGGCTTGCCTGGAGCTTCGCGTTTCGTAGCCGCAAGACGAGGCCATCGATCCCGCGATCCGCTGCGAGCACATTCGAGCCACCACCAAGCACGACGGTGCTCAGACCCCGCTCGCTTGCCCACGCGAGAGCGGCTTGAATCTCCACGTGCGTGCGCGCCTCACGCCAATGCGCCGCCGGCCCTCCGACCCCGAGCGTCGTGTGTTCCGCCAGTAAAAACAGCGGAGATTCGCTCATTTTTTACCGATTGAAGCGCGGGTCGAGAAGGCGAACCCCTCATCAACGGAGCGGATACGGGCGGAGAATGCTTCGAAGTCGTCGGGTTCGATGACGTGCACGGGCAGGTTCAGCTCAAAGGTCTCGTCGAGCACGGAGCCTCGCTCGACCATGCTTCGGCGCGCCGCGAAAGGTGAGTCTCGGTCGGCCAAGAGGGCGAGCAGCGGCGGGGTACTCGTGATTGTCCAGTTGGCAGGCAACGCCACCGTCCGATGGACGCGGAAGAAGAGCGGCGAGTCGACCGCCAGGGTGCTTTTTCGATCGGCCTGGGCGGTGAAGCGCGCCGCGAGGCTGCTGGAATGCGGATTCGGAAGAACACTGTGAAAAGGCTGGATCCCCGGAAGCGCCCAGGAGGTTTGCGTGCGCTCCTCGGGCTCGGCGAAGCTCGACGGTGCGATGTCCGCTGTGATGGCGATCTCCCAGGACCCCTTGTCCGAGGAAAGCGACACGTTGCGGATGTCCGCCCACGGGATCCAGCCGAGGGCGATGCTGCGCAACAGATTCGTCCGCGACTCTCCCACCAGCGTCTCGAGCGCTCCCGCGACACTCTGTGCGGCTCGCCCATGAAGGTCGGCTCGGAAGGAGCCTTTGGCCAGCCCGTGTTCGTCCAGTTGGAGCGCGATGTCGATCGAGTCGGCGTCTTCCTCCGTGCTACCGCCAACCTGCACGAGGCTCCCGTCCGTGAGGAGCGCCATCCTTCCACGAAGCTCCGGGCTCACCCGGCCGGGCGGCAGCGGCGGCCCCTCGACATCGGCGTCGATCCAGAGGGATTTGTTGGCGAGGCGAACGAGGACGAGTGGGTGGGTGAAACGCCCAATGTGGGCCGGAAAGTTTGGCGACGCGCTCCAGGGTTTCGTCTCGGCGACGGCAATTCGACTTTCGACCCCCGCTTCGCGAAGGGCTCGATGGACCACCCACGTCCGACTACCCTGACCGCGTTCAAGGATCTCGCGCGCGAGGTCGCCTCGAGTCCCGGAAGTGGCAGCCAGATGATCACCGAGCGCTACGGGGTCTGCAATTCGAACCGCCTTCCCTACCGCCGCAGTGATGCGCGCTACGCGCCCTTCCGGGTCAAGGGAGCTCTCGTTGGGGGCGAGAGCTTGGGCGGCAAAACGGGCGACGAAGGGGTCGCTCTCGTCCCGCAGCCGAAACTGCTCCCCGAGTGCGCGCCCGATGCGTGCGTAATCATCGGTGCCAAAGCTCACCGCAACGGCGGCCTCGAGCGGCGGTACGCCCTGCTCGAAGCGGCGCGGCGCTTGGTTCTTTAGCTGCCACGTCGAGCTGAGCTGGCCCTCGTGTTCTTCGGTGATGGGCTCGCCGAGAAGCGCGTGAGACCAGAGCTTCATCGGCACGCTCTTTGGCCGGTGGACCTCGATTCGAGCCTCTCGAACGCTGGTTCGTGGCGGCATCGCATCGGGTCCGTCGACGACGATGTTTCCGTGATCCTCCGGGAGTGCCCACCCGATGGCGATTTGCTCCACGTAGTCGCCTTTTTCGAGCTGCGACAAATCGGTGTGACCTTGCGCTCCCGACGCACTGGGATCCGGGTCAAGCACCCGCCCATCGCGCTTGTGGATCCGGCGTCGCAAGGGCCGTGACGTCGACTTTCCGAGCACCCGAGGCTCGTCGCTCTCGGCGCGGGTGGCGACGTCCTCGGTGTCGCTGACGCGACGCAAATCGTACGTCCAATAGAGCAGAAGCCCTTGCTCGTTTAGCTCGTAACGCTCGACGTGTCGCAAAACGGCAGTTCCTGCTCCAGGCAAAAACGCCTCGACGCGATCCTGCGCCACGAGAGCGACGCCCTCTTTTTCCAACGTCAGAGCCGGGTCGGCAACCAATCCAAGGATTCGGGCAATCGGCTCAAAACCGTACGGTGCATCGCCTAGGTTCAATAGGTCGCGTTTGAGTCTTCGCTTGCCTTCTTCAGGCGCGAGCAGCGCGAGCAGGGGCGAGCTTCGCTCGGCCGCCGGGAGCGCATCGTAAAGTCGCGCGGCGTGCGCGAGCTGCCCGTGCGCCAGCAATTGATTGAGTTCGAGTTGTCGAAAAAGCCCATAATTGCCACGTAGTCTGCGCAAACGCGCGAGCTCGTGCAGCGCCCCGTCAAGGTCGTCAAGGCTGAGCCGCGTCATCAGGCATCCGGACCTTGCTCGCGAGCGCCCGCCCTGGCATGCGGCCGCGACGGCCTCCGCGCCTGCTCGCGGGTGAAGCTGTTCATCGACGTCGGCAGCGAGCGCCGAGCCGGGAGCGACGATTGAAAGTTGCTCGTAGGCTGAGCGCGTGAGGTCTTCGAGGCTCGCAGAGCGCGCCGCGAGAGCGATGTAAGCGAGCTCCGGCGCCGAGTGGTCGCTGCCGCGAAGTGACTCGGCCGGGTTCGTGATGCCGAGCCGTGCCAGCGCCGCGTACGTTCCCGGATCGCCGCCTAGCCGAACGAGCGTCGCTTGCGCGTCCGCAAGTCGCGCCTCCCAACACTCCGGGCAGGCTGCGACGGCGCGTCCGGCGTGGCTGCGGATGAGGTTTTCGAGCGGCACCCCCGTGGTTTCGTCGGCTGCCCGCCATGCGCGCATTCGCAAAAGCTCCACGTACGCGGGCGGCTCGTCCGGAAGTGCGCCCGGTCGCTCCAGACGATGGCTCGCGCGGCGCTCGTAGCCAAGGGCGAGGTCCGCGCTCGCGGCGGTGATCGCTTCCGCGGAGGTGTGGGCCTCGGGAACAATCTCGAGGGTGCTCGGGTGATGGACGACGGCATCCGCGCGGTCGCCCGCCTCTGGAGCCAGAGTGGGTACTCGGGCGCCTCGTTCATCGACCAGTTGAAGGGCGATGCGTTCACCGTTTTCGAGTGGGGCGATGCGGAGCACGAGTCGTGCGCGGCCGGCATCCACCCAGGCTCGAGCAAAGCTTGTCGCGGTTCCATCGGTGATATCGACCGTGCGCTTGATGAGTGTTTTTCCGCCTAGATCGAGCCGGATCGGAGACCGCGCGCCAACGCTTACGTAGACCCAGCCGGCCCGAGCTTGCACGACATCGACGACCAGCGCGCGCAGGCCTGTGTTCGTGCCTGTCGCACCGAGCTCGTGGGCGCAAGCGTCGGCCTGGCTCGGCTCAATGGTCAGCTCGGTCGCGAAGGGACCGATGCCCAACATGCGCTTCGGAAACGCCCCGGCGTCAAGGACGCCGAGGGGCGCATCCAGGGAACCGATCGCCGGCCAGGCCAGCGGTCCGACCACCTTGGCATTCTCGACACAGCCCGCGCCGCGGCGAAAGACCTCGGCCTCGGGCTCCGCTCCGGTGCGTAACGCGAGCTCGTGGAGCGCATTCGCGAGCATCGGTCCAAGAATCGGGTGATTCTCCGCCCGCAGCCGTGCGCTCCTTAGCCGTGCGGTGACCTCGATGAAGCCACTGCGCGAGCGGTGTGCGACGGCCTGCTCGACGTCCTTTGAGAGCTCGGCGGTGCGCCGCCAGACAAGAGCGTCCAGCGAAGCGGCGACGACGGGTGCGGCCCAGGGGTCGTTCCAACTTGCGACGCCAGCGTCGATGGCGTTGAGGTATCCGGTCGCGAGGAGGGGCTCGTGCGCCTCGGTGGCCAGCGCGGATTCAAACAGTTGCGGGAGTGTCGCTCCGTTCGTGCGCGGCGGCTCCGCCGCAGGGGAACGGCATGCTGAAAGCAAGAGGGTCGCCAAGAGCCCAGTAAAACGCTTGCGAATACGCATCTGACCGGACTCTTACCCAACGACGTCGAGAGCGCCAGTGTCGCGACCC
The DNA here is from genome assembly GCA_947502375.1 of Polyangiaceae bacterium. Lineage (GTDB taxonomy): Bacteria > Myxococcota_A > Polyangia > Polyangiales > Polyangiaceae > SYFR01. The sequence goes on along the minus strand of CANMZR010000222.1, from coordinate 1,693 downwards.
GTAGCGCGGCTCACCGCAGCGGGACGCGGGCCGAAGCATCCCCCCCTGTGAATTCAGGGCACCAGGAAAACCTCGCGCTCGGCGCCCCCGAACACCAGTGCATCGAGCAAGTGCCCGTCGGTCACGAGAGCCAGGGAATCCGCATTACGGTTGATCGTGAGCCGTCCTCCTGCGTCCTCGAAGCCGCAGGCCTCCGCACCGAGCGTCGAGCCGATCCGCCAAAGGGCTTGCGCGGGCGTGTCGTCTTTCCACGAAAGCACGGTCCGTCGTCCGGTGCGCAGCCGCTCGCCGAGCTCCACACCGCGCACGTCCTCGAGTGGAGCGGTAACGACGTGGCTGTCGATGCCGACGCACAATCGAACGCCGGCGGTGACGAGTGCCGTCACGTTGGGAAGACCATCGCCGAGGTCTCGTTCCGTCGTCGGGCAGAGGCACACTCGTGCGCCCGACGCGCCGAGCAGGGCTGGCTCGTGCTCGGCGAGGTGGGTCGCATGAACCGCGACGAAACGACTCCCGAGAACCCCTCGCTCAGCGAGCAGTTCGACCGGTCGCATACCGGTTTCGGCGAGGCACGCTTCGATCTCTGCGGGCTGCTCGGCAACGTGCATGTGAAGCGGAATGGCGTGTTTTTCTGCGAACTCGGCGAGCTCACCCAGCCACGCTGGCGGGACGGCGCGAACGCTGTGGGGTGCCAGACCGACGCGCACCTTCGGATGGTTTGCGTACCGGGAGAGCAGGGCTTCGGTGTCCGCGAGTGAGACTTCCAGCGAGCCGTCCGAGAAGCGCCGCTGAACGCCCTCGGGGCCGCGTCCTCTCCCCGCGCGAGCGTACACGACCCGGAGCAGGCAGACGCGCAGTCCCTCCGAAAGAGCGGCCTCGATGACGGCTTCTGCCATGAGCAAGCGATCCGCGTACGGTGAGCCGTCGGGTTGGTGGTGCACATAATGAAACTCGCCGACGGTGCGCACGCCAGCGCGAAAAAGCTCACGGTAAGCCACCCGTGAAATGGCGTGAATCGACTCCGGAGTCAGCTCCGACGCCAGCGTGTACAGCGCCTGCCGCCAGCTCCAAAAATCATCGACCCCACCGACGCTGGCGGCGCGCTGCGCATTCCCGCGTAACGCCCGCTGAAACGCGTGAGAGTGCGCGCTCGTCAAAGCTGTAAGCGTAGCCACTCCGTCGGCGTCGAAGATCATCCCGGTCACGTTACTCCGAAACGGGCGCGCCCGAGGCGCTTGGGGCCGGTCCAAAGAGCAAGGTCTTGCCGCTTGGCCAGGCGGCAGCGGGCATTTCGCCAAACCATTCGCGTGCGAGCGCGGGCAGCGGAGCGCAGGCGTTCTCTCCGAGATCGACTCGTTCCTCCGGGTCGTCGAGGACGTCGAAGCAATGAAACTCGTGATCCCACTCACGGGCTTCGACTTTCTTCGAGCCTTGCATCATCCCCCAGTTGCGAAACCCGCACTCCCAGAGCCAAGAACAGTTGGACAGGGGCACGGGCGTCGTCGTCCGCTCGAAGCGCGTTATCGGGTGGCCCAACATGCGTCGTCGGAACGGAGCCAACTCGGGAGCGTCCCAGATCCCCAGCAGATCGAGCATGGTCGCGTGCAGATCGTAGTGCCAAAGGAACTGGCTCTTGGCGGAGGTAAGAGCGGCGCCCTCTTCGTCCGCCAGGGTGCCTTCTGGCGCATCGATC
>CANMZR010000221.1 GCA_947502375.1 Polyangiaceae bacterium | reverse complement strand
TGGCGCGGGCTATTCCAACACGCCGCTGAACGTCATCAAAGCGTAAGGCGCGCGTTTTCGAGCGCGGCCGCTGTTCAATCTGCGGGTCGAAAGTTCTTACGCGTAGGTGAACTTAAACTTGGGGCTGAAACGTCTTGCGACACTCGGCAAAAAACATCGCGCGCACGCGGCGCTTTTGCTCCGGTGTGAGCGGAGCGCCGCCCGTGGCCTGAGTGCTCGCGACGAGCAGGCGCCGATCGATCGGCGTGGGAACCGAGCCCGTCTGCCCGCCCTTCAAGACCTCGGCCAACTCCTCCCGACTGAGTTCCTGCGCCACCCGCTCCGCCGCGGCCTCCAAGCCCGCCCGGCTCGTCGCCGCAGCCTCGATGGAGGCGTCGTCCTCTCGCAACGGATGCGCACCGGTCCTCTCCGAATGACCGCACGAGAGAAAGGACTGCACCTCGGCGCGGGTGAGCTCACGCAGGGAATCCGCATCTTGCACGAGCAGGCTCGACTGATTTTCGGTCCGCGGCTCGATGCCCAGGAGATGGACCCGGACACCGTATTCTTGCGCCAAAAGGACACCGACCCGGAGATCTTCGTCCCCGGTCAAAAGGACCGCGTCCGCCATCGCTCGGTTGCGCGCCAACTGAATGAGGTCATTGACGATGAGGGAGTCCACGCCCTGCTGCACGCCTTCACGGTTCAGATACCCGAGTCGCAACTTCACGCCGGGGCGGTAGCCGAGGGCCAGCTGCTGCGAGGTGGGGCCGGTGGCCGTGCCGTCGTACCAATAAATGCGCAGGAGCGGCAGCTGAGTGAGCTCTCCCACGAGCTTCGTCAAGAACGCGAGCAACACCTCGTGGTCGAGATGCAACTCGCTGCGGGGCAGGCGCTCGTTGGCGACCAACGTGGAGCCAGCAGCAAACAGGTAACCCGCGTCGATGAATACGGCCGTACGTTCCATGAGCCGCAGGACCTTACCAATAAAGGACCGAGGAATATCGTTTGTTGTTCAGCCCGCCCCGCGCAGTCACGTTGAAACGGAACCGGCGCGGACGATTCGACTGCAACGTGTTTCATTCCACCGCTCGGCAAGCTCAAGTAGCCGGGAGCCGAGCAGGCCTACCGCGCGGGTTCGGCCGCGATTGTGAAAACATCGACCGGCTCGTCGTAGCCTTTCATTGGGAACGTCCCGAGTCGCACGGTTGGCTCACTCAAACAGCCGGCAACGTCCGCCGAAACGACGATCCCCGACAGAGACTTGTGAGCCAAACTCTCGATGCGTGAAACGCGGTTCACGGCGTCACCGATCACCGTAAAATCAAGCCGGTTTTTGGCTCCGACGTTTCCATACACGACATTTCCAATGTGGAGCGCGATGCCGGTTCTCAGAGCCGGCCGGCCCTCACTCTCCGCTTTTAGCGCACTCGCCTCCACCCCCCGCTGAGCCTCACGAGCTGCACCCAAGGCCGCCTGACACGCCTCCGCTTGGCTGCCAAACTCGTCCACCGGGAAAATGGCGAGCATCGCATCGCCGATGAACTTCAGGATCTCGCCGCCCGCTCGCTCGACGGGCTCGGCCAAGGTATCGAAGACCTGGTCCAACCACCGAACGACATCCGGCCCGCAAAAACGCTGGCTAAGCTGCGTAAATCCTCGAATGTCGCTCAACCACAGCACCGCCTCGATCCCTCGGTGATCCCCGCGCCGGAAGCGCCCCGCCAAGACCTCGCGGGCGCTTCGCTCGCCCACGTACGTACGCAGGAGGAGCTCCTTTAAAAACCGCGCCGCGTGCAGTTCGAGAACGACCGACAGCAGCGGCAAGGCCCGCTCGATGGCGGCGATGGCCGGCCCATCCACGTCCGTCAGGGCGAGGCTGAGGATGCTGCACGGCCCGTGGCGTGCAACCAACGGCCATGCCTGGTACCTCTGCAAGCCCTTCGCGTGAAACTCCTGAAGGATCGGAAATTCCGCACGCGCCGTGAAGTCCGTTAAATCGTAGCTGAGGGAGCGACGTTCAGCCGTGACGATGCGGAGCGGCGAGTTCAAAAAAACCGGAGTGGCCAAGGCGTCATGGTCCACGACGATGCGAGCGAGGTCGCCGGTCGCGGAGCCGGAGAAAGCGACGCCGGCCACCTCGGGATGCAACACGAACATCCCGAGATTGAAAAATCCGATGGGAACACCCGCAGCGAGGAGAAAGTCGCGAAATTCAAGCGCGAAAGCATCGATCGACGAAGCCGCAGCGCCCACTTCAAGGAGCCAAGTTTCTACATTCTCGATGTTCACGAGTCGCGGCTCCTCTGTTCGAGCGCGAGTTTAATGGACCGCCGCTTTCGTAGAAACAGGATTGTGCGAGCGTCGCTCAGCAGAAACAGGATGGTGCGGAGTTGCCTTCCTTACGGAGGAGCGTCCGTCGGTGGGCGTGGGAGCGAAGTCGCCACGAGCTCACGAAGCGCGCTGGCACGGTCGAGTCGTCCACCGCCCTTCCCATCGAGCAGTCGCTGCGCCGAGTAGATGCTGCGATGGCCCACGAGCACGTACGAGACCACGCAGACGATCGCCACGTGGGGAAACACCGCTGCACCGAGCAACTCCAGCGCCATGATGGAGAGTGCGATCGGCGTATTCGACGAGGCCGCAAAGACGGCTGCTAAACCAACTCCGGCACCCAATTCAATCGGAATACCGAGCGACCGTGCAAGCACGCTGCCGAGTGCCGCGCCCACGAAAAAGAGCGGCGTCACCTCGCCTCCAACGAACCCGGAACCGAGCGTTATCGCAGTAAAAGCTAGCTTCAAGGCGAAGGCGTAGAGTGGCAGGTTCGGGTCCTTGAAGGAGCGCAGGATCATGGGCACGCCGAGCCCGAGGTAGTCGCTCGTACCGAGCAACTTCCAGAGCACAACGACGAGAACTCCACCGACGAACATGCGCAAAGGCAAGCGCGGCAAGTGTCGCTCACCCTGCTGTTTAATGGCGTGCAGGAGCCCGATGAACGCCCGGGCCACGAGCGCGACGGCGACCGCGAAGACGAGCCACTTGAGGATCAATACGGGTGTCAGCGCAAGCTCGGAGGCGCGCGGATAAGCCAGGTGGGTGATCCCGAGCGCGCGGGTCGTCATGTCACCGACCGTCGAGGCGACGAGGGCCGGCACGAGAGCCGCGTATTCGATGCGTCCAACGACGACGAACTCGAGCGCAAAGATGGCCCCCGCAACGGGCGTTCCGAAGACCGAGCCGAAGCCGGCCGCGACCCCCGCTACGAGAAGCTGCCGTCGCAACGGCTTTTTGAGGCGCAGGCGGTGCGAGAGCCAGTCGCTGAGACTCGCGCCCATTTGCACGGCCGTCCCCTCCCGGCCGGCACTGCCTCCGAAAGCGTGGGTGACCACGGTGCCGATGCACACGAACGGAGCCATTCGTAGCGGAAGCTCGGGGCCTTCATCGTGAAGGGTGTCGATGACCAGATTGTTGCCCGCCATCACGGACTGACCGAACCGCTCGTAAAGCCAACCGAGAATCAACCCAGCGAAAGGCAACGCGTAGACAAGGACTTCGTGCCCGGCCCGAAGTTCGGTCGCCCGCTCGAGCAGCCGCAGGAAAAGGGCCGACGCGGCCCCCGAGAGCACGCCCACGATGACGCCAAAGAATAGCCACTGACCCAGAGCGGCGAGTCGCTCACGGTTCGTCACAAAGGCCCCTGAAAGCCTGAAAAGGCCGCAAATTGCTGCAACAAAACGCGGTCCTGAACGAACCGCCTACGCCGCTCGCGAGGGTTCCCCCCGAGGTTGCGCGAGGGGCTGGCCCAACTGCACCAGGCGGACACCGAGTGGCAACGAGGGACGCCCCGAAGCTCAACGGTCGGCGGCGGTAGTTTCTTCGGCATCGAAGCGGACCCGTCAATGCAGGCTGCGACTCGTAATGCACTCGCGCACGAAATGGAACCTCCCCGGCGACGCCCCCGGCCCCCCTCATGGCATCCAAGGCGCTGCACTCGCGTCGTGCTCTTCGCTCGGCGACGCCCACCTTGCTTGCTAACGAACTGGCCCGTCCCTGCCCGCGTGACCGTGGACCGATGCAGCCACTTCCGCACGCAAACGGCGCTATGCTTCGCGGGTTGACCGAGCGCACTTTCAAGGACATCCCCGCCAGCGTCGGCCTGAACGGCTTCGGCAGGCTCGGCCAGAACGACGCTGCCCCGCGCGACCAGAACAGCCGTCGCGGCCAGGACAGCGTTCGCCCCGAGAACGCGAGAGCCCCCGAGCGATGAACGACCTCGAGCCCGGCATGCTCATCGCGTCGATCATGGTCAGCCTCATTGGATTCGCTTGCTTTTCCTATGGAAAAAAGCAGAAGCGGCCACCCGCGCTCGTGATCGGCGTAGTGACAATGGTGGTGCCGTACTTTCTGTCAACAGCCACCATGCTCCTTCTAACCTGTGGAGCACTGCTGGCTGCGCTCTGGTTCAGCACGCGCAAACTTGGGCTGTAAGGGCCAGCGGCTACATAACTTGAGCATTTCGGCGCCGATGCATCCCGGCTGGCGTCGTTGCTCGTCCGTTGCATAGCAGTAAGTATGCGCCCTCCTCGCGCCTAGCCATCCGGGCGCCTCAACACCGCCCTGTTTAAGTTATGTATCCGCAGGCCCTAAGTTTCCACAGACTCGGACAGCCGCGCTGCATGCGTGCACGCACAGCGCTCCGTCCGTCACTCGTTAATGGCCCCGAGAACTTTGATGGCGGCCCTCGCATCGTCGGCTTTGTTCAGGGTAAAAGCTGAGAGGTGCGCATCCTTCATGCCTCCAACACTCGCGTATTCGAGAGACGCCTGCGCAGCCTGGGTCTTGATGCTGTCGCCCAAGGTGCTCCCGAGCCTCCGGACGTTCGAGACATTCGAGAACTCTGCGACGAGCAGGATGAGGCTGTTGCCCGTGAATTTGTATTCGGTGTAGCTGACGAGCTCCGCAGCGTCGGCCGCAAGGAGACCCTTCGCGGAAGGTGTTTTGTCTTTTGAGGTGAAAGCGATCCCCGCTTTGGTGAGTGCCGCATCGACCGATTTACCGGCAGCTGCACCAGCGCCGACGGTGGTAGCCGTGCTCGCCGAGGCCGTACCTCCGGCAGCGGGAGTGCTCTTGCTGTCGCAGGCGGTCAGGGTCAAAAGAAGCGCGATTGCCGCGTGTCGGAAAGTTGCCATGGGAAGCCTCACATTGGTCGAAGACGGCTTAACGGCCGTCGCGCATATCGTGAAGGCGGCACCTGTTTTTCGTGCGGCCCTCCCAACACACCCTTCGCGTACACCCGTTGAAGCTCTCCGCGCTGTTTTTTTCCGCGGAGCTTTGGCTCACGAGGGCGCGGGTGATGTTGCGATTTGCTGTTTTTTTGCTGGTGAATTGTTCATTGCTGGTGGGTTTGGTCGCCGTTCGGGTGGTACACGGCGTGTCGCCTCGCGGCGCTCGGTGGTCATCGCTCTTGGGGCACGATTGTGTTTGCTGGCGCGGCAACTGCCGTCCATTTTTGTGCTTGGGGGATGGCCTCCTTCATCGCACGCGGGGATTGTGCCGTGAAGGAGGACGCTGAAGGATGGTTGAACAGATTCGAATGCGGCAACTGGTGTGTGGGCTACTCGCCGCTGGTTGCGGCGCGCAGGCTGCGATGGCGGCGGCGGAGCGGCAGCGGGATGCGACCCGAGCAAGGGTGCCGTCGGCGACAGTTGCGGGGTGTTCGTCAGCTCCAGCAAGGGCGATGACTTGGGTGACGGCAGCCGCGCCAGTCCCTACCGGACCATCGGCAAGGCGATCGGCAGCGCCAAGGCGGTGTACCTGTGCGGCGAGTCCTTTAGCGAGGTCGTGACACTGCCGAGTGGTCAGTCGATCTACGGTGCCCTCGATTGCTCGAGCGACTGGCATTACGACTCGAAGGCCAAGAGCACGATCACTGCAACGGACCCGATCGTTTTCAAAGTTTCGGGCAGCTCCGGAGCGACCACCGTGCAGGATGTCGCCCTCGTCGCGCAAGATGCGACGATGGCTGGCGGCAGCAGCATCGCGGCACTGGTTGATGGCGCCACGGTGAGCTTCGTGCGCGTGGACTTGAAGGCCGGCAAGGGGGCCACCGGCGCTGCGGGCGACAGCCCGTTTGGCACCGGGAAGAGCGGGCAACCGGGTCCGAAAGGCACCGGCAGCTGCGCTTCGGGCGAGACGCCGGTCCCGGCCGATTCCAACGTCCCGGTCAACGATTGCGGCAACGGCGAAAGCTCGAGCGGCGGCAAAGGCGGCACCGGTAACATCGGCGATGGCGGGGCCGGCAACAGTGGAAACGCCAACCCTTACAACGCGTGTGGCGGCGGGCAAGGCGGTCTTGGCGGCGATGGCGGCGGCGCTGGCGGTGGTCAGGGCGGTCACTCGCTCGCAATTGCGTACACCGGCTCAGCACCGACCTACGCCGAAATCAGCGAAAACAAAACAACCCTTACGGTCGGCAACAAAGGTTCTGGCGGCCTTGCCGGCGATGCCGGACCCAACAAGGGTGAGGATGGCATCGCTGCACCCATGCAACTGTTTCCTTGAGTTTGGCGCGTGTTAAGTTGGACTGGATGGAAATTAATCATTCCTTTTGACATTTGGCACTAATTAACCAAGCGGTTGCGTTGGCGCTGGGGCGCTCGGTGAGATGCGCCCGCTCTGGGCGCGTGGTCAACCGTCGCTCGATTTGCCCGCCGTCTCAGCCACGAGCCCGGTTTCTCCACCGTGCGGCACGAGCTTGGTTTTTCGCGGGTGGCTGACGGAATGAACGTACAAGGATTCAACCTTTGCGCGCGCCCAGGGCGTCCGGCGGAGGAACTTCAGGGACGAGCTGACACTCGGCTCGTGCGTAAAACAACGGACGACGATGCGATCGCCGAGTCCACTCCAACCGTACCGTTCCACAAGATGTTCGATGGCCATCTCGAGTGTGACACCGTGGAGAGGATCGGCGGCGCGAGGTGGCAACGGCGGTTTTAACGGCATGCGGAGCGAGTCCCTTCCTTCGCCAATCGAAGCGTCCGCTGGCTGTTCGCGAGCTTCGAGCCGAATGAGGAATTGGAGCAAGTCATGATGAAGAGGGGGGCGGAGCACCCATTACAGGACCGGTATGGGTCGTCATCGCGGCAGCCCTTGTCGCAGCAGCCGATGCCATGAGCGTGGCGCGGAGTATCGCGTCTGGCGCTCCCGGTGTCGAGAACTCGAAGCGCCGCCGTCTCCGCGGCGCGCGAAGGCAGACAGAAAGCGGATGAAACTGGAAAACGCGCCCCGCATCGGTAACCTTTATGCCCAGCCCGCATACTTTGTGACAACACCATGCGAACCTTGCCGCGAATGCGCTTCAGTCTCTCTTTGCTCTTGGCCGTGATGCTGATGAGCGGGTGCCGCGCTGGCCAGACCAGCCTACCGGAACCGGCGACGAGCAGCGGGGCCCACGCCACTTTACGCTCCCTTGGCGGCGATCCAGGCCACATCGGAGACGGCACGCCCCTCTCGCCGCGCGAGGGCCATGAACTGGCGGCCTTCGCGGCGGGCTGCTTCTGGGGCGTGGAGGACACGTTCCGACAGGTGCCGGGCGTCGTCGCGACCGCGGTCGCCTACACCGGGGGCCACACCGAGAGTCCGACATACGAGTCCGTGTGCAGTCACGGCACCGGGCACGCCGAAGCCGTCGTTATCGAGTTCGATCCCAAGCAAGTGAGCTATCTCACGCTGCTCAATGTGTTCTGGAAGAACCACGACCCGACCACCATGAACCGCCAAGGGCCCGACGTCGGCTCTCAATATCGCAGTGCGGTCTTCACCTTCTCAAAGGAGCAAGCCACCCTGGCGCTCGGCGCGAAGGAGCGCGAGCATGTCGAAAGGGGCGAGGTTATTGTGACCGAAATCACGCCGATTACCAAAGTGTGGAAAGCCGAAACGTACCATCAGCAATACGACGAAAAAACGGGCACGCACTCCTGCCCGGTCCCCCGAGGCTTACCGACGCACGGGTAGGCGCATAGGGTCCAGCGCGCACTGTGTAAGGTCGATCGCGTGTTTCTAGGGTGGATTGCGGGTGGTAGCGGCACCACGGCTAGCAGCGTGGCCCAGAGCACGAACGGTCCGGTGACGGTGGCATCGGTGGCGAGTTCCACGAAGGCCTCGAG
>CANMZR010000220.1 GCA_947502375.1 Polyangiaceae bacterium | reverse complement strand
AAGGCGATCGCAGACGCCTGGACCACTCTCGACGGCGCGACGAAGGCCGACACCATCGTCCTCGTCACCGTGACCGAAGGCGCCGACCAGTTCCTTTACTACAACAAGTGACGCCGACCCGACGCCGGGTGCCGGCGCGTGCAAGCGCCAGAGCGGCGACTTAGGTCGTGAACACGCTTTCCGCCCGCAGTGTCTGAAGTCGAACGGCCGACGCCTCGTAGGTTCCCGAAGCGCCGCGGGGTAAGTTCTGCTAGAGGCCGACGGGCCATGTCCGCGCCGATTCAAGTTCAGTCCGTCACCAAGTCCTACGCCGCCAAGAAGCTGTTCGAGGAGGTCAGCGTCACCTTCAACCGTGGCAACCGCTACGGTCTGACGGGCCCGAACGGTGCTGGCAAGTCCACCTTCATGAAGATCCTCTCGGGCGAGCTCGAGTCGGACAGCGGGATGATTTCGCGGCCCAAGCGAACCTCCGTACTGAAGCAGGAGCAGTTCGCCTTCGAGGAATACCGCGTTCTCGACGTGGTATTGATGGGCAACAAGCCTCTCTGGGCCGCGATGGTGGAGAAAGAGCAACTCCTCGCGAAACCGGACATCAGCGATGCGGAAGGCGAGCGCCTCGGTGAGCTCGAGGGGACCATCGCCGAGGAAGATGGGTACGAAGCCGAGTCCAAGGCCGAAGAGCTGCTCGCGGGTCTCGGGATCCCCGATGCACAACACGAACGCTTGATGAAAGAGATCGCCGGCGGCTACAAGCTGCGCGTCTTGTTGGCGCAGGCACTCTTCGGAAATCCCGATGCGTTGCTCCTCGACGAGCCCACGAACAACCTCGATCTCGACTCGATTCGCTGGCTCGAGACCTTCCTCTGCGAGTACGAGGGCGTGCTCATCGCGATCTCGCATGATCGCCACTTTTTGAACGCGATCTGCACGAACATTGCGGACATCGATTACAACACCATCATCATCTACCACGGCGTTTACGACGACATGGTGATGGCCAAAGGGCAGCTTCGCTCGCGCGTCGAGCAAGAGAACTCCGAGCGCCAGAAGAAGATTTCACAGCTTCAGGAGTTCGTCGCCAAATTCCACGCAGGCACCCGCGCGTCGCAGGTCCAGAGCCGTAAAAAACAGATCGACAGGTTGCAGCTGAACGATCTGAAGCGCTCCAACATCGAGCGTCCGTTCATCCAGATAAGCGTGAAGAAGCCTTCGGGCAAGCAGACGCTCACGATCGAGGCGCTCAACAAAACCTGGGAACATCCAGGTGAAGGCGAAGACGTTGTGGTCTGTGACGACTTCCATGCCCTCATCACCAAGGGCGAGAAGGTCGCCATTGTCGGCGCGAACGGCGTCGGTAAAACCACCCTTTGCAAGATGCTGGCCGGCGAGCTCGCGCCCGACTCCGGGGGGATCACCTGGGGCCACGCTGTCACACTCGGTTATCTCGCGCAGGACCATCGTGAAGGGATCGCGAATGGCACAACCGTTCAGGAATGGCTGCACTCGTTCTCGCCCCAGAGCAATTTGCAAGACGTGCGCGGCTTGCTCGGACGCATGCTCTTCAAGGGTGAAGAGGGACTGAAGCCCACGGACGCTCTCTCTGGCGGTGAAGCGGTCCGGCTCATCTTCGCGAAGCTCATGCTGACGCAGGACAACGTGCTCATCCTGGACGAGCCGACCAACCACCTCGATCTCGAGTCGATCATAGCGCTCGGCGATGCGCTGGAAAAATACGAAGGAACGGCGTTCGTGGTCTCCCACGACCGTGAGCTCATCAGCAATTTTGCAACGCGCCTGTTCGCCTTCACGCCCGAGGGGTTGACTGATTTTCGCGGCTCCTACGACGACTACCTCGAGCGCTACGCAACCGGCTCACGCGGAAAAAGCTGACGCGCAAGATCGGTGGGCCGGGGCTCCTGCGCGGCCATTCAAAGCACCCGGTTTCACGCTTCGCCGACGCTCTGCTGTCGCTCGGCGAGGCATGACTTCCCGCTTGCGGACGTCATCGCGTTGGAGCAGGGTGCGCCGCGAAGAGGAGACTTGGCATGAGCACTCATTACAAAGCGGAATACATCTGGATCGACGGCGCCCTTCCCACGGCGAAACTGCGGTCCAAGACGAAGATCGTCGAGCACGGTCAGGAGCTCACCATCTGGGGCTTCGACGGCTCGAGCACCAACCAGGCCACCGGACATCAATCGGACTGCGTCCTCAAGCCCGTCTTCACCTGCCCCGATCCGATCCGCGGTGGTGACGATATCCTCGTCCTTTGCGAGGTGCTCCTCACGGACATGACGCCGCACCCGTCGAACACGCGCGCAGCTCTCGTCGAGACCGCGAAAAAGTACGCCGCACAGGAGATGTGGTTCGGCATCGAGCAGGAGTACACGTTCTTCGATGGAATCCGTCCCCTCGGCTGGCCCGACAACGGCTTCCCGGCCCCGCAGTTCGGCTACTATTGTGGCGTCGGCGCGGACGAAGTCTTCGGCCGGCAAATCGTCGAAGAGCACATGGACGCCTGCATGATGGCGAACCTCAAGTTGGCCGGTATCAACGCCGAAGTCATGCCCGCCCAGTGGGAGTTTCAAGTCGGCCCGCTCGATCCCGTCGCCGTCTCGGATCAGCTTTGGATGATGCGCTGGCTCCTCTACCGGATTGCCGAAGAGCACGGCGTCTCGGCCACGCTTTCACCGAAGCCGGTCAAAGGAGACTGGAACGGAGCCGGGGCACACACGAACTTTTCAACGAAGGCGATGCGCGAATCGTTCGACGTTTGCGTGCAGGCAGCAAAAGCACTCGGCGAGGAGCACGCGCTCCACATCGCCAACTACGGCGCCGGAATTGAAGAGCGCCTCACCGGCAAGCACGAGACCTGCTCCGTCAAGGAGTACAAGTTCGGCGTCTCCGATCGTGGCGCCTCCGTCCGGATCCCGTGGCAGGTCGCGGTGGACAAGAAGGGCTACATCGAAGATCGACGTCCCTGCGCCAACGTCGATCCCTACGTCGTCACGCGCCTCATCACCGAGACCGTCTGCTCGCGCCTCTGAGCTATTCGCTTATTACAAAAGGAACCATCCGCCCACGAGCGCCCGGCTTCGGCCCACGACCGTGGCAGCACGGTGACATGTTCATGGCAAGGGCTCGAACGCGCCAGTTCTTCGAACAGGTGGAGTAGCCTTCGCTCGGCCCATGGGAATCCAGAACATCATCCGCTTCTTCCTGCCCAAGGAAGACCACTTCTACGCGTTCATCGAAAAGCAGGCCGCCGTCGCGCACCGTGCGGCGCTCCTCGCAAGAGATTACGCCAAGGGCAAGGCCGAGCTCGCCGAAGCGAGCGCCACCCTTCGCGAGCTCGAGCACGAGGGGGACAAGCTGGAACACGAGATGGAGGAAGCTCTCGGACTCACTTTCGTCACGCCCATCGACCGCGAAGATCTGCAGCGGCTCTCCTCGGAGCTCGACACCGTTCTCGACGCCACGAACCGCGCGGTCCAGTCGTGCAAGACCCTGGGACTCACGGAGCCGACCGAGCCGATGCGCAAGCTCGCCGCTCTCATTGCCGAATGCACAGCGAAGGTGAACGAGGCGGTCCCGCTCCTCAGGCACCACGACTACGCGCGGATCGTCGAGTACGGGCGCGAGCTCCGCAAGCTGGAGAAAGAAGGCGACACCATTTTTCGCGAAGCCATCCGCGACCTCTTCAGTGAAGCCGTGGGTGGCGGCCCGGCGCATGCTGGTGCCCATGATGCGCGCATTTTAATTCGAGAAAAGACTGTACTCGAAGAACTCGAGAACGCCGTCGACGCCTGCGACTCCATCGCCGACACCCTCTCTCATCTGGCCATCAAACATGGTTAGCCTCCTGATCTGCGTCATCGTTGCCGCAATCATCTTCGACTACATCAACGGCTTTCACGATGCGGCGAACGCGATCGCCACCGTGGTGTCCACGGGGGTCCTGCCCGTACGGACAGCGGTGATGCTTGCCGGCATTCTCAACTTTGTCGGGGCCGTGACGGGGACCGCGGTCGCGAAGACGATTGCATCGGGGTTCGCGGCTCCGACGGACGTCACTCAGACGGTCGTGCTTGCGGCGCTCCTCGGCGCGTGTGCCTGGAACCTCATCACGTGGTGGTACGGCATTCCGTCGAGTTCCTCGCACGCGCTCATCGGCGGACTCGCCGGCGCCGTCGTCGCGAGGGGCGGGCTCCGCGCCTTCAAGTGGGGAGCGCTCAAGGAGAAGGTGTTGATCCCACTCGTGGCCTCGCCGCTCATCGGCTTTTTCGCGTCGATTGTCCTCATGATCTCGCTTTACTGGATCGTGCGAAAACTGCGCCCGCGAACGGTCAATCGAGCTTCCCGTGCCATGCAGCTCGTGTCCGCATCGACGATGGCGTTCGCGCATGGTTCGAACGACGCGCAGAAGTCGATGGGGATCATCACGCTCGCACTCATGGCGTTCGTGCACAGCTACGACGAGACTGGGTTGCCCAAGTGGATGTTCCCCATCGGCGACAAAGTTCCTGCCTGGGTCATCGTCACGTGTGCCGTCGCGATTGGCGTCGGAACGATGGCGGGTGGCAAGCGCATCATCAAGACCATGGGCACCAAGATCATCCGGATAAGTCCGCTGCAAGGCTTCGCAGCCGAGACGGCGGGGGCACTGACCATCCTCGGCGCAAGCCGCTTCGGCGTCCCCGTGTCAACGACCCACTGCATCAACGCCTGCATCATGGGTGTCGGCACCTCGAAGCGCGTGAGCGCGGTGCGATGGGGCGTCGCCAGCAACATCGTGATGGCCTGGGTTCTCACGTTGCCGCTCAGCGCGGCGATGGCGTGGTTCGCAATGAAAACACTGAGTCTGGTGCTCCCGAACTGAGGCCAACCCGAACTGAGGCCAAGCCGGGGTTTCGCAGCGTCAGCTCGGCTCGACCCCGAACTCCGCCTGAACCTCACTCAGTGCGCGCTCCCAACGACTCTCCCAGTACGCCGGTGCGAGGGGCTGCGCTTTTTTCCCGCGGCGATAGCCTTGGACGATGTGAGCCAAGAGCCCCGGATCACGCCAGGTGAACCGCAAGAAGCCAAACACGGCGACCAACTTGGCGTGCGGAACTCCGAGCTGCGCCCACGTGAACGCTTGCAGCGCGAGTTCATCGCGGACGCTCGGCCCATAACCGGTCACGGCGTGCCACACATCGTGCGATTGACGGAGCCGCTTCGAGAGGTAACCGACGTCTTCGGGTAGCCCGGGCGGCGCCTGAAAAAAATCACCATCAAGCCCATTATCCTCAATAAAACGCAGGTACTCGCGACCAAGCGTCCCGTCGGGAAGGGCCCGTAACTGGGTGCGGTCAACGCCTTTGCCATCGAGATTGGGGCGCTCACGAAGCACGCGCGCGCCCTCGTCATGACTCGCCATCTCGAGCCACACGCGCGAAAAATGAGGACCGTTCAAAGCGATGGCCATCGCCAGCACTTGCCCCGTGTCCCCGGTGTCCGACAACAAGCGCCGAAGTGACCGGAAAACGAACCGGTACCGCTTCAAGCTCGAGCCTTCGAGCGCGACGCGAACGGCCGCGCGTTGGAGCTCGTCGAGCGGGTCAGAAACCGGGGGCGCTTGAGTGGGCGATGTGTTCATAGAGGCTCCGAGGCCGGTCAATAGTACCAAGGAAACTCAGAGAAATCCGCATCGCGCTTCTCCAGAAACGCGCCCCGCCCTTCGGCCGCTTCCTCGGTCATGTACGCGAGCCGGGTCGCCTCACCGGCGAAGAGTTGCTGGCCCACCAGACCATCATCGATCAGGTTGAAGGAGAACTTCAACATCCGCTGGGCCGTCGGGCTCTTGGCATTGATCTCGCGAGCCCAGTCAAGGGCGGTATTTTCGAGGTCCGCATGGGGAACCACCGCGTTCACCATGCCCATTTGAAATGCCTCCTCGGCCGAGTAGGTGCGACCCAGGAAAAATATTTCGCGTGCGCGCTTTTGACCCACTTGCCGGGCGAGGTAAGCCGAACCGAAACCACCGTCGAAACTCGCGACGTCAGCGTCGGTCTGCTTGAACTGAGCATGTTCACGGCTAGCGAGGGTGAGGTCACAGACGACGTGCAAGCTGTGGCCGCCACCTACCGCCCAACCATTCACCACCGCGATGACAACCTTGGGCATGAAGCGGATGAGGCGCTGCACCTCGAGGATGTGCAAACGGCCGAGTTTTCCTGGATCGAGCGTGCCCGGCGCGCCTTCGTATTGGTAGCCGACCTTGCCGCGGATGCGCTGGTCCCCGCCCGAGCAAAAGGCCCGTCCGCCGTCCTTTGGCGACGGCCCGTTGCCGGTGACGAGCACCGCACCGACGTCGCTCCATTGTCGAGCGTGATCGAGCGCGAGAGCGAGCTCGTCGACGGTGCGCGGCCGAAATGCATTCCGAACTTCGGGGCGGTTGAAGGCGACTCGTACCGTGCCTTGGCCCTTGGCCCGATGGTAGGTGATGTCCTGAAAATCAAAACCCTGTACGGGCTCCCAGCGACTTTGGTCGAACGTTTCGCTCAGCATAGCGCCGCTGGAGTGACACATCCCCGCCGTCGTGTCGAACAGGAATCGGGCTGCGCCACGCGGCCGCGCAAAGCTCGCGACTCAGAACATCTGGCTCAAATAGTGAACAGCCTGGCGCTGCCACCAGGTGTAATTGTGGCGACTGTCATCGCCCCAGAACGCGACGTGATTCGGGATCCCCTTTTTTCCGAGCCAGCCGCCGAACTCAGCGGTCTCCCGAATGCAGCCTTCCTCGAACGCGCCCTGCCCCACGACCGCCGTCACATGCACGCGCCTGCGCACCCGCTCGAGCGCCGCTCCGGAGAGATTCGGCATGAACGCGAGTGGGTCGTTGAAATAAAGTTCCGCGCTGGACGCACCGTCGAACAGCGTGCTCGCGCGGTATTTACCCGAGAGGCAGAGGGCTCGGCCGAACGTCTCGGGGTGCTTCAAGACGAACAGCGATGCGTAGAGGGCGCCCATGCTGCAGCCCGTGGTGACCAACGTCTCGTAGGGCGCGTGGCAGTCCTCCTGAATGAGGGGAACCAGCGTATCGATGATGAATTGCTCGTAAGCGGCGTGGTTGTCCATCCGCTCGTCGATGCTCTTGCCGTGCCCCGAGAAGCTCCGGGAGATGTTGGTCTCGGGGCAATATATCTTCACGCGGCGCTGTGCGATGAGGGGCGCGAGGGCGTCGATCATGCCGCCTTTTTGCCACTCGTGAGCGACCCCTGCGTTCGATGGGAAAACCAACAAGGGTTTACCGGCGTCGCCAAAAGTCCAGAGGTGCACGCGCCGGCCCATGGCACGGCTGTCGATGAGGCGGTGTCGAGCGTTCATGAGGGGCGCATATCTAGCATGCAGCTTCGCTTGAAGGCCAATCCCTGACGGGTCGCCCTTTCGCTTCAATCCAAGGCGCGCTACACCGACGGACTTCGGTCTCGACCTTTTGCATCGTAAACCCCATGCACGACTTGTTGCTCGCCGCGTTCCCCTGGTTTTCCCTTGCCGGCGTCGCTTTGACGGCGCTCACCGCAGGGGTCGCGCGCGGTCGTTATTACGCCGTGTTCTCCAGCGTGTTGCTCACGCTTCACTCGCTCATTGCGACGAGCCTCGCGCGCTACGTGGGTCCATTCTTGCCAGCGTACGCGCTCTTGCACGCACTGGTGTTCATCCACTTTTTGATGCTGGCGAAACCGGCGCTTCGGCCCATCTGGTACCGAGCCACGATAAGCTTGCCGGCGTCCTATTTTGCGGCGGCGGTTTTCCTCGCCTTTCCATGGGCCATCGCTGCAGGCCTCGGCATGACGCCGCGGGTCGTCGTCGTTCCTTTTGCCATCGCCGGCGTCGGTCTCGCGCAAAGCTTGCGTCGTCGCTTTGAGGAACGCGATGTCGTACTCGATGGGCAGTCCATCCCCACCCTCGCGCGGCAGTCGCTTGGCGGCGCCCGCGTCACGCGACCACTGAAGATTATCCAGCTCACCGATCCGCACCTCGGCCCGTTCATGTCCGAGACGCGCCTTCGCCGAATCGCCGAACGAGCCGTCGCGGCGCAACCCGACCTTGTGTTGCTCACGGGCGACTTTCTCACGATGGAATCTCACGACGCACAAGCGGTGCTGGCGCGGGCACTG
>CANMZR010000219.1 GCA_947502375.1 Polyangiaceae bacterium | reverse complement strand
TGAGGTCTTGCCGAGACCGAAGTGAGCCGTGAGCTCACTCTGTGAGAGGAAGTTGGAGCCGGAGTTGATCGTCGAGAGGATGGTTTTCCCGCCTTTTGTCGGCGTTACGAGCACGCGTGCGCCCACGGCTTCTCGGCCTTCGCGGGTGAGGACGCGTACGCGAAGCCAGTCGTTTCCGATCGAGTCATTGCGATAAAAAACCGGCTTTTCCTGATTGTTCACGATGAACATGTCGAGGTCACCGTCGTGGTCGTAGTCGAACGTCACGAGCGCCTTTCCAGAGCGCGTGTCGAGGAGCCCAAGTTGCTCGGAAACCTCAACCATCACGCCCGCATCGTTGCGCCAAAAACGCATCGGATCGATGGTGTAGAAGTCTCCCTTCGTGGTGAAGGGGTAGTCGGTGCCGTTGGTCACCGCGAGGTCGCGGTCGCCGTCGTTGTCGTAGTCGAACATCTCGGCGCCCCAGGCCCAGAAGCCAGCGTTGACCCCCAGTTGCTCGGTGCCCGCGTCACTGAACTGCCGGTTGCCGACGTAGCGGTAGAGGTGGTTCCCGATTTCACCGCTGTTGCAAAGCCCATGCACGCAGGTCGGTCCGTTCGAGATCGAGGTGACCAGCCAATCGAGCAGGCCGTCCCCGTCGAGGTCCGCCACCGCCGAGCCCATGCCGAAGGTGTCCTTCGCTACTCCCGAGTTGACCTTGCCGTCGCTGAAGGTGCCATGATCGTTCCAGAGAAACCGACTCGTCCGGTAATCTCCTGCGACCGCGAGCTCGGGCCAGTCGTCGCCATCGAAATCGATCATGGCCGACGAATAACTGAAGACGCTCTCGTAGGAGCCGTCGAAGGTCGTCGCGTCGAGCGTCGCCTTCGCAACCACGGTCGTCATCGAAATACCCTGGTTTTACTTTGCCCCGGTTGCGAAAGAGTCGAGAGCGCCCGGCTCGCTTCGGGTCCAGAAACCCGTAGTCGCCCATCCCCTTGGGTCCCCATTCGGCGACGTGCATGTCGAGCCAGCCGTCACGGTCGTAGTCGCCGATTGAGATGCTGGTGCCCGCTTTGACGATGCCGTCATCCATCGCCACGCCGCGTGCGATTGCGTCCTCCTTGAAGTGGCCTTTGCCATCGTTCAGATACAGGTAGTAGCGATCGTCGCCGACCGTGTCGACGAAGAGATCGAGGTCCGCGTCGTTGTCGACGTCGAGCCAGGCCGCTCCGTTCGTGCTGCCGAAACGTTGTAGCCCCGCCGCGGCCGAGACGTCCGTGAAGGTGCCGTCGCCTTGGTTGCGAAAGAGGATCGGGGTCGCGAGCACGGTGGTCACGAAGAGGTCGGGCCAGCCGTCGTTGTCGTAGTCACCCACGGCCGCGCCACCGGTGATGACGTTGATTTGGCAGGCGAGGGGCGTGATGCAGTTGCTCGGCGGGTCGAACGGCGCTCCCTGGCGGTAGTTCACACCGACTTGCAAGGAGACTTCGGTGAAGGCTCCTTCTGCGGTGACGGTCTCGCAGCCCTCGCAGGCGCCGTAGGCCGAGCCATCCGGAAGACAGGTCTGCACGCCTTTCGCTTTGGACCCGTTGCAGGTGCAGAGGTTCGCGCGACCGCGAATGCACACAGCGGGCGGCCCCTCACTGCTGCCGCAAGACACGCCGAGGAGCGCGAGCGAAAACACCAAACAGCGCAGGGTCATCTCCAATGCCTCATAGTTTGGCATCGCACTCGGCGTAAATCACCGACAAACGCTGCGCGTCCTCTTCGCTCTCCGGCACGAGCATCGCCACCGCGACGCCCGGTGGCGGGGCCGCACCTGGGGTGAGAAACACGAGCCGCACATCCCGTTCTTCCGGGATCGGCAGCACGGCGACCCGGAATCCCTGCAAAACACTGGGCATAGAGCCCTGAGAACCGCTTCGGCTGAGCAGGTTCGTCGAACTTGCACGTCGTTCCGTGAGTTCCTCGGGGTCGTCGGTGTGGAGGCCAGGGAAACTGCCACCAGGAACCGAGTTCGACGGCGCGACGGCAGAGTCGGACGAGAGCGGCACCCGACCGGGAGGCCATGCGCTAGGCCGCGAACTCGTGCCGCTGCTGCCGCCGCGTCGTTTCCGATCCGCCTCCTCAAGGGGCGAGTACGCGGTGCGCCGTGCGTAATCGGGGTCGATCGCCATCAACGCTCGGCGCAGCATGGTTTCTGGCCGAATGAAGGTGTCCTCGTCGCCCTCCTCACCACGACGCCCGACACGACGACGAGGAAATTCGGTGACCTCCGGTTCGGGGGGCAAGCGAGGCAAGATGGTGCTTTCGCTCCCCAGGCCGCCGCGAGCCGCCTGGCCTTGAGAGCTCGACGCGCGGGCGGTGCCAGCGTCCCGTGCGGCCATGACCCCCAGACCCGTGGGCGTTTGGCTAGCGGCTCTCGATGGCACGAGGAGGATGGGTTCGGCGCGGGTGCTCGATGGTGCAGGCGATCGGTCCGGGAGACTTTCGGTCGAACTGCTCGGACCACGCGCGCCGAGCTCGCTTGCGATGTCTGCTGCTGTTCGGAAGAGCTCGAGGGCACGTGCATCGGCATCCCGTTCCGCCGCCGACGTTGCGGCACGCCGTAACCACTTCAGCGCTTCGAGGTCGTCGCCGCTTCCCCACATTGTCGCGCCTGCAGAGAGTGCCCAATGCACGTCCTCGGAGTCGGATTCCATCGGGATCGGGAACGCCCTGCGGCGACCAGGGTCGCGGCGCTCTTTCGTCGCGGCGGGCGTTCCGGGTCGAGAATCTGCGGGGGGCTTCCGGGCCATCGAACCCTCATTATACGGTCGAGCCAGGCGTGGGCGCCACCTGGCAGCTATGCTCGACTGCGGATGTCACCTGAAGGCACCACTCAGGTCGTGGCTTTGCTCGGCCCGACCAACACCGGCAAGACCCATCGTGCCGTGGAGCGCATGCTCGAGCACGGCACCGGAATGATCGGTCTGCCCCTGCGCTTGCTCGCGCGTGAAGTCTACGATCGGATCACGGCGCGCGTCGGGGAGCTCAACGTCGCCCTCGTGACCGGGGAGGAAAAGCGCATTCCACCTCGGCCGCGTTTTTGGGTTTGCACGGTCGAGGCGATGCCGCTCGACCGGCCTGTCGATTTCCTCGCTGTCGATGAGATCCAGCTCGCTGCGCATCCGGAGCGTGGGCATGTTTTCACCGATCGTTTGCTGCATGCGCGCGGCCAATCGGAGACTTGGTTTCTCGGCTCGGATACGCTGCGCCCCGTCATCGAGGAGCTCGTCCCGGTGGCCTCCGTGCGGCGCCATCCGCGCTTCTCGAGCCTGCGCCGGGCGGGCGCGGTCCACCTCGCGTCACTCCCGCCGCGAAGCGCCCTCATCGCGTTTTCGGCGGCTGAAGTCTATCAACTTGCGGACCGACTTCGGGGCCGTCGCGGGGGGGCGGCCGTCGTGCTCGGTGCCCTCTCGCCTCGAACGCGCAATGCGCAAGTCGCGATGTACCAGTCGGGTGAAGTCGATTACCTGGTGGCGACCGATGCCATCGGCATGGGTCTGAACCTTGACCTCGAGCACGTAGCTTTTGCGGCGTTGACCAAGTTTGATGGCCGCGAATCGCGCGCGCTATCGGCCCAGGAGCTCGGCCAAATTGCCGGGCGCGCGGGGCGTCACGTGCGCGATGGGACCTTTGGCACGCTCGCCCCTTTGGAGCTCCCAGAGGCTCTGGCGGTGGCAGTCGAAAATCATCGATTTTTGCCGACTCGAAGCGTTTTTTGGCGAAATTCCAAGCTCGACACCTCGTCGACGGCGGCGCTGCTTGCGTCCCTCGATGAGCGGCCCGGTCGCCGCATTTTGACGCTCGTCGAAAAGTCCGCTGACTCCGAGGCGCTCCGCGCGTTGGCCGTTCGACCGGACATCGCTGCTGCCACACGCTCTGCGGACGCGGTGAAGCTCCTTTGGCAGGTTTGTGAAATACCCGACTTTCGCAAGCTCTTGCCCGAGCATCATGCGGCACTCCTCGCGGATATTTTCCTCGCCCTCGTGCAAGGCGGCGGCTGCATCGAGGATGGGTTCCTCGAGCGCAACGTGCGGCGGCTCGAGTCCGCGGAAGGCGATATCGATACGCTGCTCATGCGGCTTCAACTCATTCGAACGTGGCGCTACGTGGCACATCGCGCCGCGTGGCTTCGTGAGCCTGTTCGATGGCAAGAACGGACCGAACGCGCCGAAGATGCTATCGGTGAAGCGCTGCACCTTCGGTTGGTCGAGAGGTTCGTGGACCGCCAGGGCCGGAAGCGGCGGGTTCTTCCGGCTCCCGCCCGGAGGCACTCGGATCCGCGGCTGGTCGCACTCGATGGGGAGCCAGCGCAGGCGGGCCCGTTCGCTGCTTTGGCGGCCTTGCGCGGGCGGCTGCCGGGCGCGCCTGGCGGCGACGGTGAGGAGCCTGGACGCTGGGTCGAGGAGCTCATCGCGGCGTCGTTTGAAGCGTTTGACCTCGCAGAAACAGGGGCGATTTTATTCAAAAATGAGCGTGTTGCGCAGCTCGTTCGAGGCGCAGAGTTGCTGCTTCCCGAGGTGAAGCTTGCCCTCGTACGTCCGCTCGGTCCCGGTGGTCAAGCGAGGGTGCTTCGCCGACTTCGCGCGCTCGTGCGGGATACCGTTAGCGTGCTTTTCGGCCGTCTCGATGCGGAGACCCCCGACTCGCCGCTGCGCGATGCCTCGGGTGCGGCGCGGGGTTTCGCTTATCGGTTGCGTCAATCGCTCGGGACGGCTCTGAACTCGGAGACGCGCGCCGAACTCAGGGCGCTGTCGCAAGCGGATCGGACGTGTCTCCAGAGCGCCGGTGTTCGGCTTGGCCGGCGCGCCGCATTTCTCGAGCAGGCGCTCAGCGGCGAAAATGTTCGTCGCCGGATCGCGCTTTGCAGTGCGTTTCTCGACCGGCGGCCAGCCGTCGCCATCGCGCCCGGAGCCATGACGGTGGTGTGCGTCGAAACGGTCACGGCGGCCACCTATGCGAGCTGCGGGTACCTCGAACTCGGACCGCTCGCCGTGCGGGTCGATGTGGTGGAAGCGCTTCTCGAGGAGCTGAACGAGCTCGCCCAGGTGGGCCCGTTTCACTGTTCGGTGGGGCTCGCGGCCGCGCTTGGGCGGTCCGTCGATGAGCTGGAATCGGTGAGCGTTGCGCTCGGCTTCACAGAGACTGAGGCCGGCTTTTGCGCCTCCGAGCGAGCCCGATAACGGCGCTGAGTCCGAGGAGCCAGAGCGGCGCCGGGTTCGCAGTCGAACCGAGGGCACAGCTCGCACTCTCGGAGGCTCCCGAGAGCGTGCCATCGGGGCCTTGGGGCTCGGGGTCAACCGGGCTGACCGTTTCCTCGGGGGTGTCGCCTTCGTCCAAAATGAACGGGCTACCCTTGACCGTCACCCAGACCGCACGCCTTGGAAAAGGTTGCCCTTCGCTCAGTTGCAAGACCGCATCGGTCGCTTTCTTCAAGGCGGCGGGGTTGATGTGCCAACCATCCGAATCGCCCACGGCGAGACCTCGGCGCTGACCCTCGTCGACGATCCAAAGACGGCTCGCATCGCTCGGGTCGGCGAAGGCTTCGCGCGAACTCGGGAAAGTGTGTCCGACGGGCAGCGAGCTCGCGTCTTGGGGCAGCTCGTCCCAAAACGAGGACAGCTTCCACGCGGCCACGGCGCTTTGATCGAGCCGTCGCCGAGCCCCCTTCGGTTGGAAGGGTTCACACGTAAGGGTGCTCGGGCTTTCCAGCAATTCGTAACGCTTCGCGTCGGTCGGGTCGATGGCGCGCAACCGCACAACGTGGGAGGTTCCGTCAAACAGCGACAGCGGCGAAGCGGCCGAGAACGCGTGGTTGCACGAGCCGAGCGTCTGGCAAAGATCGCTCCTGTCGCGCTCGGCGAGCACTTCGGCCACCGCGGCGCTGGGCTTTGCGTCGGCCTCGACATCGACGGCCACTTGCGCGTCCGGTTGCTCGGGGGCGAATGCCCAGCCGGCCACGCGGTCGCAGTCCGCGAGCTCCACGACGCCGCGCGGCGGCTGACTCAGCGTCGCCTCGTAGGCCTTCACGAGCGAGAGGTAGGGCGGCACGTACACCGAGCCTAAACTGGCAATGTTTTGCTTGATATTGAAGTGCAAGTGGACCGACGTGCTCGTCCCCCCAAAATTGTTGGAGACCCGGCCGAGCTCCGCACCACTCTTCACCTTTTGCCCGACGCTCACCTGAACATTGTCCATGTGAAGGTAGTCGTATCGGGTGCCATCGGCCGCCGTGAGATAGACCGAATAGCTGCCGATGCTCGTGATGGTGCCGTCGATGGCCGCGCGCGCGACGTGAAGGCTCTTCTCGCAACTGGCCGCACGAATGTCCTGTCCTTGGTGGCCGGTTCCGGCCGGGCAGAGGGGCATGTCCCAGCTACGCTCCTCGCAATAATTGTCACGCCATGGGTACGAAAAATTCACCACCGAGCACTGATCGCCGCTCGGTCCGTAAAGGCCGCCGGTCATGTAGACCTGCGAATTTGCGTACGCCTTTCCTTCGATGGGAAAGAGCAACTCGGGGGCGTAAAGTTTTTCGTCGACGCGGCCGGTACCGGAGCCTGGGATAAGATCGCCCGGCGGCAGATGCGTGAAATCTTCCGCCGAGGCACTCGGCGCAAACGCCAGCATGACGAAAAGCGCGGATACCAGAACGTGTTTCATCGCGCGCTCCCTTCGCCGCCGACGTAGCGCAGTTTTTCGGCCAACGTGAGCAAGTACTCCGCGCCGTGGCAGCGCGCATCGTGTCGGTCGAAACACTCGAGATCGAGGGCATAAGCGACGCCGTTCTCGACCCATGAAGCGCTGACAATTCCCTCGTTTTCCGTAAAAAAAGCTGGCCTTCCGCGAACCGTCGAGCGCCCATGTGCCGTCGGGATCTCGGGGTAGTCGTAAGCGAGCCGCGTGCCGTGAAGCGCGACCGTGAGGCCACCGTCTTTCGCCGCGACCGCGTACCAGTGAGGCCCGGTGGTGAGGATCGCCGCTCGCAGCAGCTTCGCTTCGGCCACGACGAGCACGGGCACGGGCGAATGGGCGAGCTCGCTGCGGGCGCGGTCAGAGAGCTCCTTCGCCGACGGCACGTCGATAGACGACGACCAACTGGGTGTCTGAATGAGCGCCGGGCGCGCAGCTTTTGGGGCGACTTTCTCCGGTGCGCGCGGCGGCTCGTGAGGCAAGCGTTCGAGGGCTTCCCCTGACTCCCCGCACGCGGTCAAGAAAAGCAAACTGAACCCGACAGCGCGGAGCCCGTTCATCACTCTCGCAGGGTACGCCAATCGACCGGTGCGACAAGCCCTCGACGGTGACGGTGGCACCGTCGCGACGGAATGTCAGGCGTCCGACGGTGGGGGCTTTCGCGCCGTCCGCCCGAGCGCCAGCCGTGCCGCGAACGAGGCAGCGAGGAGCGCGCCGTAAAGAGCGGGCTGGCGCACGTCGGCTTTCACACGAAGGACGTAATGCACCACTCCGAGCACTCCGGCCACGTAGGCGAGGCGGTGGAGCTTCTGCCAGCGTCGAGGGCCCAGCCGCTGCAAGGCTCGCTTGGTCGACGTGACCGCGAGTGGGGTCATGATGAGCACCGCGCTTACGCCGACCGCGATGAACGGCCGCGAAAGCACGTCCTTTGCGAGGGTGCGCCACGAGAGTCCCTGGTCGAGGACTGCGTACACGAGAAGATGCGCCAAAGCGGCGAAGAAGGCTGCCAAGCCGAGCGTCTTGCGAAGCTTGAGCGGCCACTTCATCCCGGTGACGAGCTTCAGCGGCGTGCAGGCGAGTGAGGCCAGGAGCAGCACGAGTGCGAGCAGACCGAGTTGGTTCAAGGCCGTCGCTACCGGGTTGGCTCCGAGGTGCCCACCTGCCGCGCGATACGCCAGCACCCCGAAGGGCAGCAGCGTACCCGTCAAAACGGCGGGTTGCAGCCACGCACCGGGGCGCATTCTCAAAACTCCCGTGTGAGGTCCTGGCCTCGGTAGAGGTCTGCGACCGCGTCCGCGTAACCATTGAACGGCAACGTCTCAATCCGTTCGAGCCGGCCGATGCGACGTTCCGTTGCTTGACTCCAGCGCGGGTGGTCCACCGTGGGGTTCACATTCGCGTAAAACCCATATTCGCGTGGGGCGGCGCTGGCCCAAGTGGTT
>CANMZR010000218.1 GCA_947502375.1 Polyangiaceae bacterium | reverse complement strand
GCTGTGGCCTCTTCCGCTGGGGCCTCTTCCGCTCGGGCCTCTTTTTTGGGGGCCTCTTCGGCGGTCTCATCATCGGATGCGACATCCTCGTCCTGAGCTTTCACGGTGCCCGCACCAAGAACGAAAACCAACCCCAACCCCAACCAAGGAACGACGTGTTTCATGAGAATGAATTCCTTTAACGAGCCAGACAGAAGAGCCACGCCCGCTACCGCAACCATTGGGAAGAGCGAGACCGGACGTAGGTACCGTACTTCAGCCCGCGCAAGAGTGGGACGGCAAGCCGTTTTCCGACACCAAACATCCGGACGTACGCAGCGGCCTCAAACTCGTGGCGCTCCGGAGTTCGGTTAAAAACCACCGGCGACGTGTGTCTCTCCCGGCCCCCGCTCGTTCCGGCATGCCACTCCGAGGGGCTTCACAGATCACGGGGGCTTCACAGATCACGGGGGCTTCACAGATCGCAGGCACCCGTGTTCTCTGGACCAAGCAACCCGGGCTTCTGGCACGGCGTGCACTTGAAGCTGTCGGGACAGCCGTCCTTGCCCAACAAGAAACTGCCGAGCCCTTTGGCCACCTGCGGCAAACACTCGGGCAGACAGACGCCGGCCTTGTATTCATCGCCAAAAACGAGCGCGAGCGCGACCGTCGAACAGGACGTGGGTTGGTAATTCTGGTCAGCGACGAACACATCGGGAGCACAGACGAGACCTTGCTCCGGTGGACAAGAGTCGACGCCGAGTTGCTTTACCTTGTCGGCTGGCACCGCCGCGGACGGCACGCAGGTGCCGATCCCCTTGCAACATTTCGGCAACGAAACAGGCGGTTGCGTGGGGCCGGGATCGCAAGAGACGTTGCACGCGCCCGTGTTTTTTTGCGTCTGCGGGTCGTAGCACGGCACACACCGGTGGTTGCTCGGGCACGACGATTGCGGCAACACACTGAGTTTTTCCTGAACCTGAGGCAAACAGTCCGACAAACACCGCCCCTCGGCACCGGCGAGCGAGCTACACGAAGTGGGGATGAAGAGGCCCTTGTTCGCAATGAAGGGATCCGGCACGCAACTCGAAGCGCCATCGCAGGGTGCGAGCTTATCGAGTTGGCTCGGATCGCTGAAGGTTGCTTGGATCAAAGCGTTCGGCAAGCAGTGAGCGCCGCCGCCACACATCGAGCTCGGGCAGACGGGTGCTCCGAGCGAATTTGGGTCGATCGGAGTGCCATCGTACGGGCACTTCGGCTTCGGATCGGGCGCCACGTTCCCGCCCGAAGTTGAGGTGTTTGGGTCCGCTCCCGTACTCGTTTCCGCAGTGGATGCGTCTGCCCCGCCAACTCCCTCCGAGGTCGCATAACCCGTCGGCCCCTTGAGCGCACAGGCCGCCGGACTGAACAGCAATGCCGACCACGCGAGAACCGAGGAAAACTTGATTGGAAACTTCATCATCGATGATCTCAGAAAGAATCGCAGCGTTGATCGGGTTCGGACTCGTCACCGACGGTGGGCGTGAACCAGGTTCCAAAAAGAATGCACATCTCGTCTTTGGCGGAGATCCCGAATTTGAGGGGCACATCGGTGGTATTTTCGAATTCGCACGTGAACGCGAAGCCGGTCCCTTTCGGCATCAACACAGGCTCCTCGAAGACGTATTCCGTCTCTTCGTAGCTGGGGCTCGTCCAGATATGCTCGCCGTTTTTCTGGCCACCAGAGAACGACACGTCGAAGTCACGGCCCCACTGATGGGTATGACGGGTGAGCTTCTGCACCAAAACGTCTCGCGAGAAACCGCATGACGCATCAAACGATTGAGTGGCGTGGGGCGGGGTCTTGATGGCGAAGTTGTAGAACCCGAACGAATGAGCTGTCCGCTTCACGTGTTCGGCGCCCACGGTGTGAAAATTCACAGCTCCCCGCGCCTGGATCGGAGCACTGGAAGGGTTGAAGTAATGGTAGTCAAAAATCAACTTCTGACCCCCGTGAAACACTTTGCCGACGCCGTCGGGAAACACCTCGCGGTGGTAGGGCTTCTGACTGCCGGTCACGCCCATGATGTCGCCCCCGAACACGTCTGGCGTGAAGCATTTCGTTTTGTCGCCCGCCTTGATAGCGGCATCCGTCGCGCTTCCGGGGAGCGCCGCGACGACAATTAAATGATGGCTGTAGGTGGTCATCGCCACCTCGAATTCGTTCACGTTGTAGACGACGTCGGATCCGCCCGGAAGCTCGACGACCTCGCAGAACTCGACATCCTGGCCGGACTCAATCACTCCTCCTACCGTCTGAAGCTGCACTCCTTCGGTCGGGGCCTTCATGCAGATCTCGCCGCCAGGGCAATCCAATTGGGGATTGACCGGATGGCTACCGTCCGGGGTCGAGCCGCCGGAGGTCGCCGCGGACTCAGCCTGAGTGCCGAGTGCCTCGCCGGTGTTACTCGTGCACGCCGAGAGGGCGAGAGCCACGGCCCCGATCACGGTGCCGCTGATGAGTCGTTGCTGGAACGTGTTCATAGTTCATCCTCCTTAAGTCAGGTCCGTAGCTCGCATGCCCCGTTCAAAAACTCACTGACCGCAGATTTTTCCGCAGCTTTCGATGGCACACGTTCCCAAGGGGCCCGCAAACTCGAGGGCGACCCCAGGACCTCCCGCGGCATCAATTTCTTTTTGGCACGTGTCGGGCGTGTAACAGTCAATCCCCGTGCAGCCCGTCATCTGAGCGCAGGCGATGATGCCGAGGCAGCCCTCGTGTTGGCAACACGCCAAGGCCTCCTGCGTGCAGCTCGTCACGACACACACCTCGCAGGGGTTGTCCATGTTGACAGCTCCTGCCGTGCACTTCCCGCCGCCGCCCGAGGTCGTGGTGGCAGCGCCGCTCGGAACCCCACTCCCCGCACTCGTCGCACCCGTGACGCCGACCGTCCCGCTTGCCGAGCTCTCGCCCGCGGCGCCTCCTGCGCCGAGCCCTGACTCGTCCACGGCGGTGCCACCGCAAGCGCCTGCTGCGAGCGCCACTGCCAGCCATTCAAACCGGGTCCATTGGATCATGACGGTTCTCTCCTCGCTCTGTAATTACCGATGGCTTGTGCCAGATGCAAACCGGCCAGCCGACCTACTTTGGTAGCTTAGCACTCCCCGTACCAACTGCGATAGCTCTAAAAATCGAAGCAAATAAAAGGAAGGAAGGTTTTTCGTGCTTGGTATGGGTGAAATTTTACCCATGCGTCATGGACAACAAACCAACCGTTTGACCGGTCGTTTTGCGCACGCGTTGGCGTGAGGCAGGACTTGAAGCTCGAGGCTTGTCTGCCGCCGCTCACTCAAGGGAGGCGCGAATGCAACGCCACACGCGCAGTGCGTTCCCCGCCAATACCTTCGCGAGGTGGGCCTCTTCGTAGCCCCGCTCGAGCAGCACCCGAATCAAGTTCGGCAGTTGCGAGTTGTCGCGCAGGCCCGTCGGTAACGAGTCGCCCACTCCGTCGAAGTCAGAGCCGAGCCCGACGTGCTCGATGCCTACGAGCTCGGCGACGTGGTCGATGTGATCGGCGACGTGCTCGACGGAGGCCCACTCGATCGGTTGCTCGTCGTAGGCGCGGCGTTGCCATTCGGCGGCCTCGGGACCGTCCTCGGAGAAACCATGCTGGCGAACAAACACGCGCAATGCAGCTTTTTGGAGCTCGCGCTGGCGGCGGACGCCATCGTTCAGGAAGGACGAGCCGAAGTTCACCATGACGAGTCCGCCCTTGTCTGCAAGCGAGCGAATCATCTCGTCGCTTAGATTGCGCTCCCAGCCTGGCGTGAAAAAGCGGCAAGAAGAGTGAGACGCAATCACCGGTGCTCGGGAGAGGGCCAAGACCTGCTCGAAGGTCGCATCCGAAACGTGGGACACGTCCACCATCATTCCGAGAGCGTTCATCGCGCGCACGGCATCGCGGCCGAGTGAACTCAGTCCGCGGTTCGTGCGTCTCTTGTCGTAAGAGGAATCACAGAGGTCGTTGTCCTCCGAATGCGCGAGTGTGACGTAACGAATCCCGCGCTGATGAAAGTGCTCCAGGTTCTCGAGTCTTCCCTCGAGGGCCGCACCGTTTTCGAGCCCCATCGGCAGCGAAATCCTGCCGCTTGCGAAATTGCGCTCGACGTCGTCGGCGTCCCCGGCGTGCGCGAGTTTGTCCGGACGACGCCGCACGAGGTCTTCCACCAGATCGATCAACGCGTCAGCCACCGCCCGGGCGTCGCCGCTTTTTTGATGCGCGGCCGGAACATAGATCGACATGAAAGGGGCGCTGTGGCCCCCCTCCTCTGCCCGTACAAGGTCGAAGTCCCCCCGCAGTGTGCGCTCGGTGACATCCTCCGTCGGACGGCCCTCGGCATCGCGTCCTTGGTAAAGGCGGTACGGTAGGTCGACATGCCCATCGACGATCGGGTAGCGATGCGCGATGGCGTGTGCTTCCGTCAGCAGCGGGTCACTGGAATCACGCATGGCAAAGGCAATCAAACGAGAAAAGCCCGCCGCGAGGCTTCGCGGGGGCTAACAGAATCACGCGGCAGGTGCCTCCGCTTTGCAAAAGCGCCAGACGACGCCGAACGGCTCAGGCGAGGTCGAGGTCGCCCTTCACGCTGATGGGATAGCGTCGAACGAGCGGGTGCTCATCGATGCCCGCAAACTTTCGGAGCCACTTGTGGATGTGCCCCATCTTGAGGACGCTCGGGCCGTCCACCGCGAAGGATGCGAGATCGATCTTCTTGTACCGGAAGGTGTCATCCGTCGCGCCAAGGACGCGGTTGCCTTTGATGTGAGGCGACAACATCAGCATCGAGCTGACCGACCAATGGTCCTTGCCTTGGCCGGGGTTGTACATCGGCGTGCGGCCGAAGTCCGAGCCGACGACCACGAACATGTCCTGCGCGCAATTGGCCGCCTCCGCGATGTCATAGAGCGCGATGATGCCGGAGCGCAAAGCATCTTGGGCGTTCTGCTGGTTGTTATCGTGGTTCGAGTGCGTGTCGAAACCGCCCGCAGAAAGGTTCACCGTCTGCGTCAACCCGGCCTTGTAGGCCGCGATCGCGACGTAAGCCTGTTGTGCGAGACCTTGGCCCGAGCCGTACTTCCCGAAGTCGATCTTGGCCTTGATGGCGTCGAGGTGTTCCTGGATCTTCTTCATGTCGCCCATGCCCACGCGCGACGTGTAGAGCAGGCTCATCGCGTCCTGTTGGCGCGGCAGATTCTGAGCCTTCTGGAGCGACAGCAGACGTTCGTCACGCGCCTTCCGGATGAGGTCCATCGACGCTTCCTCGAGGAACTTCGGACTCGCCGCGAAGTCATTCTGATCCACGTAAACCAGGTTTGGATGGATGATGCCGTTCAGGGCTCCGCCGCCGCCGGAAAGCCGCGTGCTCGCGATGACGCCATCCGTTTCGTCATAGCCACCGTTCGTGACGAACGACATCGGGAGCTCGGGATTGAGTGCCACCGCGATGAGGGCCGGCAACGCCGGGGTGTTCATATTGAGACGCCCAGAGAACGTGTTGCGCTGGCCGCTATCGTGACCATTGGTTTCGCAATCGATGCCGTTGATGACGGTTGCGATATCCTTGAAGCGCTCAAAAAACGCCTTGTTGTTGCCGATATCCGGATAGGTGATCGCCCCTGCGCTCGCAACCTGGTCCAGCTTGAAGTTGTTGACGTTGTAGCCTTCTGAGTTCTTCTCGTCGCCTTTGGGATCGCACAACATGGTGGGGTCCCAGCCGCCACTTGCGTTGACGAAAACCCAGAGCTTCGGAGAATCGGCGCGCGCCGAACGAATGCCACCTGGCACACCGAGGCTGACAACGCCGAGGCCTGCGAACGAGCAAAGCTTGATAAATTTGCGACGGTCCATGGTCTGCGTCCTCACTCGTACAAGAATTTATAATCGCCCAAGAGATACGTAACGACGGCCATCCAGGCGCGCACGACGTAGGTCTCGTCCGTCGTGAGCTTACGCTCGGGGGTGAACTCGGTTCGCGAGTAGAAGTCGCGCGTCGCGCGGCAATCCCCCGGAAGCTCTTTGGATATCGGTTTCTCGGTCGCCTTCATGCCCTTGACGCCGGCGCGCCAAGCCTCGACGAAGAGATTGAACGAGCGGTCGATTTCGGGATCGTCCAAGGCGAGCGTTTCGCCGAGGATGCGCTCATGCAAGTGGACGAGCGTCTGACGGATGCCCTGCTGTGCAAGATCGATCGGAAGTCCGTCCGAAGTTTCCGGCTCGAAGCCCTTTGGATCGATCAACTTTTCGTTGAGTTGGACGAGCGGGAAGAGCAGGCGCTTTTCAGTTTCACGCGTGAAGTCGTACGGCACCGAGCGACAACCCATCTGGATCGCCATCCGCTCAGCGACCGACGCCAGGACGCCGTTGGGCGCCGTGCTGCGGGTCGTCACCGAGTTCGAGTCCATGCCGCCGTAGAAGAGCTGGAACGCGCCCAAATTCGCGGGCGAACGGTAATTGCCGCGCAAGAATGGAGCCTCCGGATTGTCTCCCCAGGGAAGACCGAGGACGGCGGTGACTTTGTCGTGGAGTTGTTCGGGCGGAAGCAGCTGAGCGCGGCCGACATCTTTCAGTTTGAGCTTGGTCGTTGCATCGAGGGCAACGCTGTTGACCGCTCGGAAATACGGGCTTTGCACCAGCTTTGCAATGACGAGCCGCAGGTCGTAATGGCTCGCGACGAAGCTCTCAGAGATGCGACGGAAGGTGTCTGCCTGCGCGTAGAATGAGGCGAATTTGCCTGAATACTCGGGATCCGCGGTATCGGTCGGAGCGAGCAAGGGCTCACGGCCAGTCAAGCCCTTGAACATGGTGAATACGACCGAGAGCGCAAAGCGAGGGTCGGCTGCGAGTCGCTGGCCGAGCCATGGGAGCCCATTGACGGCCTGGTCGAGGGGGAGCTTTTCACTGCCAAAGCCCGGTGACCACATCTCCGGGTACCAGGTCGGCTCGGGCGAGAACATGCCGTTGTCGTTGAAAGCCTGAAAGCAGCCTGCCAGGGGATCGACGTTGGCGTGACAGACGGTGCACGTATCGGTCTCGCGAGTCGGGTTGTTCGAGTCCACCTTGGTCTGATCGATGGGCTGCTGAGCGGTCAGCAGGATGTTCGTTCCGAGGAACCAAAGGTAGGCCTTCCGCGAGCGCGCCCGGTTGCGGTTGGTCGCTGTCGAGGGGTGCCGGACGAGCAGAACCGGCGACGAAAGGACACCGGCGTGAGGGTAAGCGACCGGTTTACCCGTAGCCTTGCCGTCCTTGTCCATCGGAGCCACTGGCGGCAGCTTCGCTTCAGCCCATTCGAGGGGATCATAAGGATTCTTGAACTTCGCCTCGACGCCAAAGGACTTCGCGGAGAGCGGCGTCACCATGGTGTAATCGGCGGTCAGAATTTCGCTGAACGGGCGCCCTTCCCGGAGCACATGCTCGATGAGCGCGAGCGGCTCACGGGCGACCGCGTAGTTCGTGTAGGAGGAGATGTCTTGGGCGTTCTCGAAGCCGTATTTCGCGATTTCATCCTTCGAGATCTTCTGGAACCACAGCGCGTCGGCGTACGGCAGGGCGTTCGCCACGGCCGTCGAATTTTGAAGGTAGAAGTCGGTGAGGAACAGGTCGTTGTAAGTCCGTTTGATGAAGTCGAAGTAGGGCTGCTCCGTCATGATCCCGGCGAGTGCGGCTTCAAGCGCAGGAGCACCGCCCGCCTTCACGCTTGCGATCTCAGCCGCTGTCGGCAGCCGGGCGCCGAGCAACAAGGAAGCCTTGCGGAGTGTGGACGCATCGTTGAGCATCTCGACACCGGTGAAATGCGAGGTCTGCGAAGACTCGCACTCCGAGCCGGTCTTCAATTTCTGCACGAAGCCTTCGAGGACCGCGTAGTCGGCACTACCTAGCGGCACGACCTGACCACCCTGATGGGCGATCTGCAACGACGGTTTCAGGAGAACCTGGGAAACGCCGTTCTTCTCGAACGAGGCGACGTCCGAAAGGACCGTCAGATTGTGATCGAGAAAGCCGGCCTCGGCGGCGCCCTTCAAGACGTAGGAAGTTTCTTTCGCGACGCCTTGCGGATTGTGGCAAGGCAGGCATTTGCTGCCGACAATCGGCCAGACCTTGGTCGAGAAGTACTCGTACGTCGATTCGCACGGCGCAGCTTCTTCGCTAC
>CANMZR010000217.1 GCA_947502375.1 Polyangiaceae bacterium | reverse complement strand
TCGTCGTGGAGCGCGCGGCGGTGCCCCCGGTGCCCCCGGTGCTACTCGATGTGCCACCGGTGCTACTCGATGTGCCACCGGTGCTACTCGATGTGCCACCGGTGCTACTCGATGTGCCACCGGTGCCCCCGGTGCCCCCGGTGCCGTCGATCGAAGTGAACGCCGCGCCGCATGCTGCGAGCAGGAGGGCTGCGATGACGGCCCCCGCCCCACTTGAGTTTCGCCCCATCGCATTCGCCTTAGTTGAGGGTTTCACCAGGGTTCCATTGGAGCAGTGGTGCGCCATGTCCCCGCGCCAATATTCTACCACGATGCGAGAGGGTTGTCTGCCACCACGAATCGTTTTACCGTCCTCGGGCATGAGCGGCCATTCGAAATGGGCAACGATAAAGCACCGAAAGGGCGCCGCCGATGCGAAGCGCGGCAAGCTCTTCACCAAGCTCATCAAGGAGCTGACGGTCGCCGCCCGCATGGGCGGAGGGGACATCGACGGAAACCCGCGTTTGCGTAAAGCCGTCACGGAGGCGAAGGGCTCGCAGATGCCGAACGAAACCATTGCGCGCGCCGTGAAGCGCGGAGCCGGCGAGCTTGACGGCGAGATTTACGACGAAATCGTTTACGAGGGGACGGGTCCTGGCGGGACGCTTTTTCTGATCGAGGCGATGACCGATAACCGCAACCGAACCGTCGCAGAGTTGCGCAAGGTGTTCGAGCGGCACGGCGGCATCTTGGCGGTGGGCGGAGCCGCGATGTGGGCCTTCGAGAAGAAGGGGCTCATTAGCGTTCCCGGCATCGCCGCCGATGAAGAAAAGCTCATGGAGCTGACGATGGACGTCGGCGCAGAGAACGTGGAGGAGGCGGGCGACGAGTGGCAGGTGCACTGTGCCGTGAGCGACCTCGACGCGGTGTCGACCGTGCTCGAGAAGGCCGGCATCAAGGTGACGAGTGCGAAGCCGGGCTACGTGCCGAAGACCAAGAAACCGCTCGAGGGCAAAGACGCCGAGACTGCGCTCTCACTCTTCGAGACACTCGACGATCACGACGACGCCCAGAACGTGTACGCGGACTTTGACGTCTCCGACGATGAACTCGCTCGCCTTGCCGGTGAGTGAGCCGCATCTGTCCAACTCAAGGGTAGTTCGACGCCCTCGCCGCCTCGCCCCCTCGCCAAAGAGGGGGCGTGTGAATTCGCATGCGAACTTCTGCGACAGGAACTCTACAGCTTCCCGCGCCACATTGGAAAGAGCGCCACGGACCACGAAAACAGCGCGTGCGCGAAAATGCTCGGCCCGAGTCGTTCGAACCTGAGTGCCATGGCGCCCCATACGAATCCGCAACCAAGGGCTGCGACGACGAGGAGCGGGTTCGGTCGTGTGCCTGGGATATGAAGGCTCACCATCGTCCCCACGTGTGCGAGGCCATAGAGCAGCGTGGTAGCGACGAGCGCTGTCCGCGCCCCATGAGCGACGCGCAACGCACGCATCACCCAGCCGCGCCAGACGATCTCCTCGATGGCTGCAATCACCAGCACCGCCACGCCGATGTACGGCGGCGCGACCGCCTTCGCCTCCCCAAGCTGAACGTAAAGACGCCAGAGCCAGCTCTCCTCGGGGCGTCCCTGCAAGACGAACGTGGGGACGAGGTTTGTGATGAGGTAGAGCACGCCAGCGACGAGGGCACCCATCGTGAGATCGAGCCGCCGCGGCGCGAATTGCTCTCGGAGCTCACCGCGTGCTGCCGCGAACCGCCACGCTCCGACGAGCATCACCAGGTAGGCGATGCCGATCGTCGGCAACATGCGAGCGAACCCCGCTCGTTCGATGCGAAACGCGTGGGTGACCGCGGCGCCCGTGACGCCGGTGACGAGCGCGGCCTGGAGCCACGCCTTGTTTCGGTATCCCGGCTCCCGATGTTCGGCAGGCGGCGTCCCGTCATCGTCGGCCGTTGCGCCGGCCATGTCGGCCATGCCTGCGACGTCTCCGCCGCCATCGTCACGGTGGTCCAGCGGCTCGGCGCTTGTTTCGATGGGCGCATCGGCGCCCGACTTCCGGTTGGGTTCGGTCATGGCAGAAGGGGCAGGAGGTGGTCGATCAGGCGGTCGGCGAGCACGCCTTTCGAAGCATACGGAAGCTCGATGGCACGCGCACGCTCCACGAGCACGATGCGGTTGTGGTCGGTGTCGAACGCATCCGAAGCGCGGTTCGCAACGATGAGGTCAACCTGCTTTTTATCGAGTTTTACGCGTGCCGCGGCCACCAACTCGTCGTCGCTTGTGGTCTCGAGCGCAAACCCCACGAGCACGGGCTTCGGGCCCGTCCGTCGCTTGCCGAGGCCGGCGAGAAGATCCGGATTCGGGATGAGCTCGAGGGTGGTAGGCCCGTGCCGCTTCAACTTCGTCGGGTGCACGGAGAGCGGCCGGTAATCGGCGACCGCCGCCGCCATGATAAGCGCATCCGCTTCCGTCAGGCCCGTGCCCAAGGCTGCGTCCAGGGCGCTCTCCATGTCGCGGGCCGTGCGGATCGGAACCACCTTCGCGCCCGCTGGTGCTGGGAGCGCGACCGGCCCTGTGATCAACGTCACTCGGGCGCCCCTTGCCAGCGCGGCGGTGGCGATCGCGTAGCCCATCTTGCCGCTCGAGCGGTTCGAAAGGTACCGGGCCGGATCGATATCCTCGATGGTGGGGCCGGCGGTCACGACGACGTGACGTCCCGCCAGGTCATGGGTGCCCTGACTCGGGTCGTGGCGGAGACGGCCAAGGATCGCCTCCGCGATGGCTTCTGGCTCTGCCATGCGGCCTTCGCCGACCTCGCCAGACGCCACTTCGCCGACGACCGGACCGACGAACTCGAGCCCGTCCGCGCGTAAAGTAGCGATATTTCGCTGGGTAGCCGGATGCGACCACATGTTTGGGTGCATCGCCGGCGCCAGCATGACGGGGCCGCGTCGGCAGAGCACGGTCGCACGCAAAAGGTCGTTGGCCCGTCCGCTTGCAAGCGCCGACAAGAACTCTGCCGTCGCGGGAACGACCGCGATGAGCGTGGCCTTCTCGGCCAAC
Organism: Polyangiaceae bacterium; assembly: GCA_947502375.1. Classification (GTDB taxonomy): domain Bacteria; phylum Myxococcota_A; class Polyangia; order Polyangiales; family Polyangiaceae; genus SYFR01. Next base: position 5,166 of record CANMZR010000217.1, on the reverse strand, counting down.
TCGACGTGCAGCTCGCCGCCGAGTGACGCCTCGAACATCTCGCCGTAAACGTGGTTCCCGGTCAGTCCCGCGAGCGTGGCCGCTCCCAGCATCTTTGTCGCGGCGTGGGTCATCACAGGCAGAACGCGCACACCGGCCTTGACGAGCAGCCTGGCGACGCTGGCCGCCTTGTACGCCGCGATGCTCCCGCACACGCCAAGGACGACGGTGGGGTGCGGTGGCGACACGGACGTCATGGCGACGCGCAGCATAGCGCGAAGGGCCCCCCGTGCACGACTTGCCTCAGCCGGGCTTGCCGTTCTTCCGTTCGCGCCCGGGCCGCTGGCCTTCGGTGCCCTTGCCGCTCTTCGGCTCCTTCGTGCCCTTGCCGCTCTTCGTGCCTTTCGCGCCTTTCGTGTCCTTGCCGCCTTTCGTGTCCTTCGCGCCTTTCGTGTCCTTCGCGCCCTTCGTGTCCTTCGCGCCCTTCGTGTCCTTCGCGTCAGGAGACTTCGCCTCGTCGTTCTTCGTCTGGTCCTCGTCTGGCTCGGGTTCGGCGTTCTCGAACACCGGCATCCCGAGTTTCTGCTGCCAACCGGGATCCCCGTATTTTCCTGGGGTTCGTGATTCGACCATGCCACCGCCCGGCTCGACTTCGCGAACGCCAGGCGTCCGGATCTCGGGGCCTTGCGTGAGCACGAGGTACTCGTCCGCACGGTATTCGAGTGAGTGGTCGATCTTGACTTTCTTGCCCGTGGCGTCCTTGGGACCCGACCCCACGCGAAGAATTTGTGCCGTTGGGGGGTATTGATTTCGCACTTTCGTGCGCCACGCGTAAGCGCCGTCTCGAACCACGCGGATGACGGTCGTCTTGAAGCCAGGGACGCCCCGTTGCGAGAGCACGCGTGTTCCCTCGGGAAGCTCATCGGTCTCCCGTTCGCTCTCCTCGAAGGGCGTGACCTCCTCGATGCGCCGGAAAAAAGACACCGTCCGCTTGCGCTTCGGTCCGAGGATCTCCGCCCGGACGACGCCTCCTTTGACCGTCTCGTGAAGCACGATGGGCACGTCAAAGTTGTTGCGCAACTTGAAGCCGATCGTCGGGTAGGCGACCGCCGCATCGAGCCCGAGCTTGATGTACGCACTCGGCCGGGTGTGGGGGGCCCGCGACACGATGTCGAGGCCCGCAAAGAACGCGGCCGCGTGGAGGGTACCCGAGATCTGACAGGTCCCGCCGCCAACGCCATCGACGAGCTCACCTTCCGCGATCACCGGGGCAACCTTGTAGCCGTTGGCTTCGTCGCGCGGTCCGACGGTCTCGTTGAAGTCGAACAACTCGCCCGGCATCAGCACCGTTCCGTCGAGATGCGAAGCCGCTTGTCGGAGGTTGTAGGTGCGGGTCGCGTGTTTCGAGTCCTCCGCATAGCGCGTATCGAACCAACCGAGCACCTCGTCGAACTGGACGTTTCCGAGTTGGGCCGCAACGACATGCGGTTTCACGGTCTCGACCGCCGCTACCACCGTGCGTTTTCCCTCACTCAGTGCGGCGTCGAGGCGCGCGAGCGTTCCGTACACGTCGAGTCGGTAGCCCAAGCGTTCGGGGCGCAACACGCGTTTTTCGAGATCGACGACGGCATCGGCGGGTACCTGATCCAGCTCGTCTTTGATGGCAACGAGAGCCTTGACCGAGCGCTCGGTCGAGAGGCGCAGCGGGATCGGTAACTCGACGACGCTTGCGGGCTCGCTCGCTCGTCGCTCTCGGTAAGCGCGTCCGATGGGGCTCTTCGGATCGAGGGCGGTACGGACCATTTCGGCGAGGCGCGTGCGGTCGATCTCGGCACCGAGGTTTCCGATGATGAGCTCGCGCTTATTGCCGTTTGGGAGTTCGATGACGAGGGGCTCACGCGTAAACCGGCGCACGAGGTCGAGAGCCTCCGCGACGGCGTCTCCCTGGCCTCCGAGTTCCTCGCCCGCGAGCCTCAACTTCGGTGCCAAGGGCTCCGGTGGCGGTGGCGTGACGAAACGCTTCAGCTCCACCGACCCAATGAGCGCGATCGTCGTGAACCACACTGCGGGAACCGCAAGGAGGCCGACGACGGTCGAGCGGGAGTAGCGCGGAGTCACGGCAGCCATGGTCACCGAGGTCGCCGTTCCGAGAGGTTGTCCCCCGATTGTTTCCTATGAGGTGTTGCTTCCCGTGAGGTGTCGCCCTCAGGGGCAGTTGCAGCTCGCGCTTGCGTTGGCTTCGTTGACGCATTTCGCGTCCCAGTCCGTGTCGCAGCAGAACGCGTCCGCGGTGCAGATGGCCTTCGCGCACGTGCTGCAGCTGTTCACGAGCTTCACACCGGCCTTGCACTCACTGTGAACGCAGGACCCGCCGCCGCCGCTGGATGAACTGGAGGACGAGCCGCTGCAGGTGTTGGCACCGCAGTACTTGTTCACTTCGCCGACGCACGTCGCATCCCATGCCGTATCGCAGCAGTACGAGTCCTGCGCGCACACCTTCGCGACGCATGCGTCCGCGCATGCCAACGCGTCACCGACGTCGCACTTGTCGTGGGCGCATGCTCCGCTGCCGCCACCACCGCCGCCTTTGCCGCACACCTGGGTCGGGTTGCCGCAGGGAGCGCAGACGCCGTATCCCGAGGCAATAGGCTGGCAGAAGAAGTTCAGGTCGTGGTCCGGGTTGTCACCGTAGAGGTAATCGATGAGGAAAGACCCGGCGATCTGCGCGAGTGCGTCGCCTTTGAAGAGGTCCTTTATCAGGGGATCGATGCCGATTGGAGTGCAGTCGCTGTCGACCTTGCAGGGGACGCAGACGCCGCAGCTGATAGACTCGGTGAGATCGATCTTCGCGCAGGCGTGCATGCCGTAGGACACGTTCGCATCCTGGATCTTGATCTCCTTGAAGCCGAGGTCGATCGAGTCCGAGCCGACCGCGTCACGAATCAATTTCCCGACGTTGAGGAGGATGTCGACATCCTTGCAGTTCGCGTCGGACGAGCACGTGTTCGTGGCCTGGTCCCAGGGAGCCGGGAGCACCGCGACGCCCTTGCCGAGATCCGAGCAACCCTCGGCCTTTGGCACGCAGCCCCCGTGATCCGTGGGCTTGTTGGCGTTGACTGCCTTCTTGCACACGTAAGCCGTCATCGAGTTGAGGCCGCCGCACGACGAGCAATCTTCATCCGAGAGGCAGTCGCCCGGCGGCGCTAAGGGGATGCCGCAACCCGGGATGCAGGTGCCGTTCTGGCACTGCTGGCCCTTCGGACAGGGGAGCACATCGTTGCACTGACCACACTTGTGCGAGTTGCAGGCGTGGAGCTCGTTGCCGGGTCCGCCGCACTGTTTGCAGTCCGCGTCTGCGCCGCATTCCTTCGGGCATTTCGGCGAACAAAGCCCGCTGATGCAGATGTCCGACTTCAGACAATGGGAGGTGTCGCTCTCGGTGCATGCGGCGCATTTTCCGCCGTTGCAAACCTGATGGACCGGATCGCAGGCCTTGCACTCGGCGTCCAATTTGCAGCTGATGAGCGGTACGCCATGCGAGTCCGTCTCGCACGATTGTCCCGCGGGTACGCAGAGGCCGAAGGGGGAACAGTCCTCGCCGGTCGCACAGCCCTTACCCGAGACCGGGTCGCACGCGATGCACCGATTTTCGGCTACGAGGCACGTATCACGCCCGTCGGTGCAGCCCCCGCACTCCGCGTCGCTGTTGCACGAGTTGAGAAGGCAGATCCCGTTGCCGGTGCTGCCACCCGCCCCGGACGTCACTGTCGGGGTTTCGTTCGCGTCACCCGAGCAAGCTTGCAGCACCGTTGCCGGTGCGGCGATGGACAGGAACGCTAAGGCCAACAGTTGAACGAGCTTCATTGGAGGACTCCAGGGTGCAGGCGACGCATTGCAAGCAAGCCACCTTGGCTTTGACGGCCACGGTGCGCTCGATATTCCGGTTATCCTACACGAACCGACAGATGCTGTCGCTGCACTTTTCGTGCTTCATCGGAACGGCGAGGGCTCGTCGGCCTCGTCGACGCCGCGCCGCTCCGACCACGAACCCGCGCCATGGCTCCACTTGAAGGCGTTAGGTGACGCTCGCTTGCCGCTGCTATGGTGCGCCCGATGGTGGCTCCGACACGAGATCCCCGCTCCAAAATGGCGGCCCGCACGCTTGCGAACGGTGGGCTCGGCCTGTCCCGGCCCAAGCCGACGTGCGACATCACGGTCGTCGTTCCGATCTTCAACGAAGAAGCGAATATCCAGGCCCTTGTCTCGCAGTTGACGGCCGCACTCGAACCGCTGCATCGAAGCTACGAGATCCTCGCCATCGACGATGGCTCTTCGGATGCGACCTTCGCGAAACTGGCGGCGGCACATGCCGTCGATCCGCGCGTCAAAGTCATTCAATTCCGCAGGAACTTCGGCCAGACGGCGGCGTTTACAGCGGGCTTCGATTACGCCGAGGGCGAATGGGTGATCACAATCGATGCCGATCTTCAGAATGACCCAGCCGACATCCCCAAGATGCTGGCAAAGGCCGAAGAGGGTTACGACGTGGTCAGCGGCTGGCGCGTGAACCGACAAGACGCCCTCCTCATGCGGAAGTTCCCGTCGAAGGTGGCCAATTGGCTCATTGGCAAGGTGACCGGCGTTGCCATTCACGACTACGGCTGTTCACTCAAGGTCTACCACCACGAGGTCGTTAAAAACATTCACCTCTATGGTGAGCTGCATCGTTTCGTGCCGGCGGTTGCGTCGAGCCTGGGCATTCGCGTCGCGGAGCTCGCTGTCAACCACCGCGCACGTACCGCAGGTGAGTCGAAATACGCTGGATTTTGGAAGACGCTCCAGCGGGCGACAAAGGTCTTCCTCGATCTCTTGACGGTCCGCTTTCTCCTCAGCTATTCGACGCGGCCCATCCACGTTTTTGGCGTGTTCGGCCTCTTGTGCACGTTCAGCGGCACCGGCATCGGCGCTTACCTCGCCGCGCTGAAATTCTGGAGGGGTGCGCAGCTGAGTGAACGACCCCTTTTGCTGCTCGCCATCTTGCTCGTCGTCGTCGGCGTGCAGCTCATCACGATGGGACTGCTCGGTGAGCTCGTCGTACGCACCTACCACGAGAGCCAGGGCAAGGCGATTTACACCGTTCGTAAGGTGTTAGCCGAATCCATTGCCGACGACGCTGCGAGCTGAAAG
>CANMZR010000216.1 GCA_947502375.1 Polyangiaceae bacterium | reverse complement strand
GACTCCATCGGAGGCGATCCCCGTCAATTTGTCGCCCACCAGTGTCAAGTTTGAAAACACCGGTGGCGTGTTGTCGATCGCGAACGCGACCGATTCCAGACTGTGTTGAAGGGCGGCTCCCGGTGGGTTGGAGAGTTCGTCGGTCGCTTCGACCCGAACCCGATACCAGCCCTCGGGAAGGCCACTCGTGTCCCACGCGTACTCTTTTTTCGTGAGCACTTCGCTCCGCTCGAGCAGGGCGGTCCAGCGCGGGCTACCGGCCGGTTGGAAAAAGAGGCGAAATCGCAGCTCGTCGTTGTCGGGATTGTCGAGCTTCCAGCGCAGGCGAACCGTGGGCTTGGACTCTTCTGGCGCAGCTCCCGACACGGGCACCGTCGCACTTCCGGTCTCGGATTTCGGGTCGCCGGCCTCGACGCTCGTGAGCACGGCGAGGGCGTTGTCCGTCACGAAAGAAAGGCGCACTTCGTGCAGAACGGCCGTCGGATCTGCGGAAAATCGCGCCCGAATTTGACTGAAGCGCGCGGCCGGCGATTTCGCTGGGCCAGGCTGCAGAAGTGCGGCCGACCAATCACTCCAGGTGCTGTCGGGCTTTTCGGTGTTGCCGCTGCGGGTTTGCAATTCGAGGGCGCCGTCGGCGGTCCAAGCGAGACGGCCGAAGTGCGCGCGCATGCCGGCGTCGAGAACCTTGCTGGTCCAGAGTGCATCGGTGCCACCCGAGCCCGTGATCTCGTGAAAAACAACGGGATCACCGGTTGCGATGAACCTCGTTTTGCCTGCGACCACCACGGCAGCGGCCTGCCTTTCATCGGTGTCCGCAACGACCCGAGTGATGTGATGGTCATCGACGGTCACCACCTTGCCGTCGCGGCCGAGGCCGACGAAAGGCAGGCCCTGCGCGTCGAGAGCCAGTGTCGCAAAGTGGTTGTCGGCGTCATCGAGGAGCGTCTCCATGGCGCCATCGAGTCCGAAGCGGACGAGCTTCCCCTTGCCCGCTTTCAGCTCGGATTGCTCATCGTTCGTCGCCTGGAGCTTCGCGCGTTTTTGCGGACGAAGGCTGCGTACGGCGCCGCGGTAGTCGTTGGCCGTGGCGTAAACGACGCCAGCATGCGGACGACCGGTGGGCACAATCGCAATCGACCGGACCTCGTCGCCTTCGAAGTCCTGCACGACGGTCGCGCGTCCCGGACCGCTCACGCGGTAGAGCAGCGCCTTGCCGCTCGACCCAGTGTAAACGCTGCCATCTGCGGCGACGGCCACGCTCACCAGGTGAGGCTCATCGCTGTCGAAATAGACCTCCGCTTTGCCCGCGGCGTCGATCCGATAAAGGCGTCCCTCGGGACCGGTGGCAGCGTAGAGCGCTTTGGCGTTCGCATCGTAGGCGAGGTCCCAGACGTCTTCGGTTTCGGGTAGCGTGAGCCAAGGCTTGAGCGGCTCGGCTGCGGAGCCCGTTTCCGAGGTTTTTGCATCGAGCTTGGAGTTTGGATCGAGCTTGAAGATCGTGCCATTCGGAAAGGTTCCGGCGAACACCTGCTCGTCGAAGCCGAGGGCGAGTGAGCTGACGGCCATGGCTCCGGTGACCGCCCAGATCGAGGCCTTGCCGCTCTGGACGCGGTAGATACGCCCGCCGGCTCCGGTTCCAAGGAGCACACTGCCGTCATCGAGGACGGCTGAGTCCCAGACGCTGGAGGCCTCGGCGATCGGCAATTTCGCGAGCGTAAGCCCGGCTCGAACGGTCCCATCCGAGGCGATGGAAACCCCGGTTGCGTCACCGCCTTGAAACGATTCGAGCGTCGTTAACACGAAGTGGCGCGTTCCTACCGCGTGGACCTCCGAGCCGAGGAGTGTCGAAGCCAAGAATGCGACGGAAAAAAGGAGCTTTGAGTTCATGGCTGAGGGGTGTTCCAAGAGCTGCGAGAATCAGCGAAGGATGTGGCGCACTTTGACGCTCACGTTCTCTTGTCCGATGATGAAGCCCGAGGTCGGGACGACAAGCTGCGACTGTGCGGCAAAGAGTTCGGGCACGATCGAATTGGTCCGCGAAGCGAGCATGTCCGTCATGCCAGGCGGGAGCCGTGACGCGAGCTTGCCTCCGAACGCTGCGCTCGCCTCGTTGGGAAACGCGTAACTGATGACCAGTGCTTCCCCTGGAAAGTCGAGGTGGCCGAGGACATCGACGAGCTCCCCGTAGGTCTCCGGCGCGGCTGCAGCACGGTCGGCCGCGTAACCGGGTCGGATCTCGATTCGCACGGTTTCGCCAGCGAGCGCACGGTCGATTGGAATTTCGAGTTCGATCGTTCGCAGCTCCGCGAGGTAATTCTGAAGGGTCAGGCGGACCCGTACCTTGCCACCGGCGTCGACCTCCGGATCGAGGAGCTCGGCACCTCGCAACAGCATGACATCACGGCGCGCAACGATGGCGATGGTCGACTCGAGTCGCTCGATCTTGGCGAGTCGCCACGGGTTGTTCAAGAGCGCTCCCATCGCGCGGGTGAGACGGGAACGAGCAAAATCATTGGGGCTTAGCGGTTGGCCGGAGCCGGCACCAAAGTCTTCGAACGTCAACACTCGGCCGCCGTCGATGGTGAGACGGGTCGTAGCGCGCCAGGTCGTGTCGCCCCGTTCGGCCGTCGTCGATTCGAGAGCCGACCCCAGCGCCAAGGCTGCGAGGCTCGGGGCCATGAAGGGATCCTGGGTGGCCTGCATCTCCCAATGCGTGTGTGGGGCGCCCGGAACTCCTCGTATGTCCACGGTGATGGGGAAGGTCGGCGCCGGGCGCGATTGGTCGATGACAATCGATGCTTGGCGGTCGTTCACGAGGGTGCCGAGCGGCGTGGTGGGCTCGCCAAGCTTGAAGCTGCGATTGGTCGTTGCGACCACCCAGTGCACGAGGCCGAGCGCCGTCGGTAGTTCTTCGAGTCCACCCATCATCATGGGATGGCCGAAGGCGACGAGTTTGTTGCCTGCAACGTAGGTCACCGTGCCGAGTCCCGAGGAGGAGACGTCGCCGGCCAACATGGGCACCGTGACGACGCCGCCGTCGATGAAACGCGTTGGGGCATCTGCGGGCGCGGCACCGGGGCCTCCCGAGCCTCCGCCTTGTTGCAGCGTCATGCCGAGCGGCTCGAATATTTCGGCGGCAAATCGCGCCGAGCGCGGGCCGAGACCCGAGACCATCACGTCGGTGCTGGCGGCCCGAAGACCGGTGCCGTCGGGTGCGGAAAGGACGCTGTTCATCCGCTGGCCGACCTGCTCCGAGTGCCGTCGAAGATCGTAATCGAGTGGCGCGCCGGCGAAGCGGTTCGGCCGGTCATCGTCAAGAATCGCCCGTTTTTTCGGGTGGATCGCGCGTGGCTGAAGCCCTGGCAAGGGCGCTTGGCCGGGCGTGGGTGCGAGCGCCGCTGGAATGGGCCGCTCGAGATCGCTCAACATGTCGTGAATGGGCGTCACGCCGGCGATGGGCTCGACGCCGAAGAGCCAGCCGTACGCGTACGCGCCGATGAGCTTGCCTTCGAGGTAGACGGGGCTGCCGCTCATCCCGGCGACGGTTCGGGCGATGTCAAGCCTTGGGTGCTTTGTCTTGATCAGAATGAGGTCTTGCAGCGGGCGAAAGTTCTTCATCGTCGAGATGACCTCGACGTCGAAGCGCTCGGGCCTCGTACCTTGAAAAACCGTGAGGCCGTAGCCCTTCATCCCCGGCTTCACGTCCGCGACTCTCATGAATTTGTCGTCCGCCGGAGCGCGGGCGGCGAGACCTAAAAGCGTCGCGGCGATCACCCCGCCGAGGATCCCGAGGCGAATGCTGGAAAGTCCGAAGGTCCGAGCGGCTGCCACGACGGGAAAGCTTAGTCGTTGTGGGGGCCACAAGCGAGGTGTCAAGATGCGCTCGCGTTCGAAACGGCACTCGCTGCGAAGCTTGCAACTCCCTCATGAATCGCGAAGGGACAGCGCATCGAAGCACGGGCGGCCGAGTGGCCCGCCGAAGCGTGCGTTCTTCGCGCCACGATTCCGGCGCAGGCATCGCGCGCTCAGGCCGAGGGTGATACGCTTGCAAGCGTGCGGGACGGTTGGCTCTTGACGCTGTTGGTCGGCTCGTTTGCGGTCCTTGTGACGACGCATCTGGCCATTGCGGTACGGCTCGTCTTGCACCCACCGCGGCGACGGGGCGCGCTCGCGTTGCTGGTCGTTCCGCTGGCACCTTACTGGGCACGTGCCCGCGGCTGGCGTCGCTTGTTCTGGCTCTGGTGCGGCGCGGCCCTCTGTTACGCGGCGTTGCTCGCGTTGGCGCAGCGCTGAGGTTCGGCGCGGGCCCGGTTATCGGTCTTCGACAGGCGGCGCGAGGCGTGTTCGAGGGAGCCAACGCGTGCGGGGTGCGATCTCATCGAGCCAGCGATCGACCACCTTTTGCGCCAACCCCTCGTCGGTCCCGACCCGCACGGCGAAGGCGTGGACGAGGCAAGTGCCTGGCCAAGAGCGGTATGCCGCGACGGCACCGACGTAACGCTGCCGGGTGAACAGGGCGGTGAATTCCCCTGAACCGCGCACGTACGGCATCGGTGCGAGACCGAGCGCCGCGCCGAATGACCCGCGTGGTGAGCGTGGTAGCGGGCGCACGAGCGAAAGGCTGAGGGGTTGCGGCCCCGACGTCACGGGCGTCAGCAACAGCAGCGGCGCGGGTTGCGACGGCGCGGGTTGCGACGGCGCGGGTTGCGACGGCGCGGGTTGCGACGGCGCGGGTTGCGACGGCGCGGGGTCGGCGCTCGGGACGGGTGGGGTGCTCGGTGGCGTTGCTGGCACCGGGCGACGTGTCGTGGCGTTGAGCGCTTCGACACCGCGACTGTATTGACCTTGACCATGGTCAATTGGACCCACCGCGACGCCGAAACGCGACGCTTCGGCACGCGCCCGATCGACGAAACGCTGCAGGCACGCCGCGGCCGAGTCTTCGCCTTCGGCGGGGCCATAAGCGAGTGAATCCAGCGCAAAATGCTCGTCTCCGTAACGATGAGTGACGCGAGTCGGATGTCCGAAGAGCTTCACGCGCCGCCATTGCCCCGCATCCGGCAACCACAAGGCGAGCGTGCCATTGCGATCGCGGCGTTCGCTTGTTTTCTCGGTCAGCAGCCGGGTGAGAGCCGCGTCTTCGGGTTCTTCGGCGTCTCCGGCTGGGTTTTCGCGGGTAACCGTGACGGGCGTGGCGAGCCGCGATTCGGGGCTCGACGGCGGGATGGCCTGGCAGGCCGCGACGAGGAAACCGATACCGCAGAGGCTCGCTCGCGCCATAGCCGCCGCTCGGTCCCGACCCGCGAATTGGCAGCGACGAACGGCCGTCGAGTTCATGGGCGGTCGCGGCTCGGATGGGCGCGTGAGCGTACGGATTCCGGTTCGTGTTCGAGCCCGCTCAACATGGTCATCAGGCCGTCCAGGTGTTCACGCGAGGGCGCGATGAAGCCTTCTGCCCCGAGCAGAGCGTTTGCTGCGTGAATGACCTCGGGGTGTTCCCCGGTGACGAGGCTGTCCTGCAGCGCGCCGCGGATTTCTGGCTCGAGTTGGCTGCGGGCCGCGAGCATGTCCGACGGGATCGAGCCGGCCATCAAGAGCACGCGGACGTCCCGCTCTTTCCAGCCAGCGCTCTTCTCGGGGATGCGACCGGTCGACCTGGAAGGCGTTGGCCACACCGTGTCGGGCGTCGAATCTTCGGCTTGATAGACGAACGTCGCGCCCACGTCGGCTTTGCCCGAAAGCACGGCCTCGACCACCGCATCGTGCGACCCGTAGAACGTGTTCCGATCGAAGGCATTTTCGAGGACGACGCCACGGCTCCGCAAAAGCGAACGGATGACGAGGTACCCCGCGGCGCTCTGTGCATCCACCCAGGCGGCGTTGGCGCCGTGGAGCGTCGTGACACTCTCGATGGGTGAATCCGGGTGACAAAAAAGAGCACTCGAGTACGTCGATACGCCGTGCCGCACCGGCAGGGCGAGCGGGGCGACGACGCCACGACCCGTCGAGCGAAGCGCGAGCAACGGTGGCAGCCACACGAGATCGAGCGTGCCGTCTTCGACTTCGGCGAGGAGCCGCTGGTACGGGTGGACGCGCTGCCTGGTGATCCGCAACCTCGTCGCCTGCTCCACGGCGTCGCAGAACTGCGCGAGTTGCCGCTGGCACTTGTCCGGGTCCGTCGTCAACGCGATCCCCATCGCAAGCTCACGCGCCATGGCGGCCACGATGACAGTCGGGTGGCACCGAGGTCAAGGAAGGATGTGCTCGCAGAAATTTCGAAGCACCCGCGAGGCCTCGGGCGTGTCGGCGGCGTTTCGATGCAGCGCCTCCGGCTCCGCGCCCTCCGTTTCAAGTGCCTGGCGGCGGGCGTCGATGTAGCCGCGCATGACGTCCCCTGTGAATTCCGGATGAAACTGCACCCCGTAACACCGTGGGGTGAAGCGCAGGCACTGATGAGGGTCGAGGGACGAACGTGCGAGCACGACGGCCCCCGGCGGCTTCACGATGACCGTATCCTGGTGGCACGTGTTGGCGAGAAACCGCAGTGAAATGCCATCAAGAAGTGGATCTTCGCCGCTCCGTTCGATGGCGACGGTCCCGAGCTCGCGGCCCGCGGGATTCGTCTGAACGGTGCCGCCGAGAGCGCTTGCAAGGAGTTGATGACCGAAGCAAAGGCCCAGGATGGGTCGGGGCCCTAGGACTTCGTTGCGCAACCATTCCTCGGCCGCGAGCATCCATGGCTCACGATGATGGACATGGGCTGCGGAGCCCGTGATGACGACGGCGGCCGCGGTCCAAGCGGCCTTGGCGAGGGCCTCGTGTCGCGCATCGACCGTGCGATACGTACCCGCCCAGCAGCTACCGATGGCGGCGCTGACAATCGAGGCAAAGTCTCCGTGTCGCGCTTGGACGGACTCGGCGGGCTCTCCGGTGACGACGATCAAGATATGCCGGTCGGCTCTCACGTTCGGAAGGTACACCATGCGGGCGTAAGGTGAGTTGCACCGTGGTTCGGATGGGCTGAACGAGCCGTCGTAGAAGGCCGTTTTCTTCCATCGGTAGTCCTGCGAGACTCGGCCGCGTCGATGAGGGTGCGAGCGTTTTTCGAGCCTGTGAGGGTCGCCTTGCGGAATGCGCCCCCCGGAGCGGTGGAGTTCGCGGTGACGCCATTCGTGGGTGCGGCCGCCGTGGCGCTCGTGAACGCCGTTTCCGTTTGGGTGGCACTTGGTCGTCCTTCCCGCTTGGGCTTGCGCCTGCAGCAGCATGCTTTCGACGCGCTCGCGACCTGGACGGTTGCAGCCTGGCTGGCGCTGGTGCCGGTGTTGCTCCTCGCCGCGGCCTGGTGGCGGGAGCGCGGCGTCACGGATGTCCGCGTCGCTGTGGGTTGGCGTTTTCGTTGGCTCGGGTGGTGCTCCGCGGGGTTCGCCGGGACGCTGGCGATGCGCTGGATCTTGGGGGACCACCTGCAGCATCAAGCGGACGCGTTCCTCGAGGGCCGCTTCTCGAAGGTCGTTTTTGTCGCGCTGCTCCTGGGTTCCGGTTTTGGCATCCTCGCGGCGCAACTTATCGGGGCGACGGCGCGTGCCATCTCGCCGCGCGCGGCGTGGCTCGTCGCGTTGCCCGCGCTGGCGGCCCTGATAGCGAATCACTGTGTTTTACGGGACGATTACTTCAATGTTCACGCCGCGATTACCTGGGCCGCCATGACTCTTTTTGGGGCGGCGTTCGCGCGTCCGGTGGCGGCTCGGCTGTCGCGCCGCTCAGGCGCGCTCGGGATGTTCGTCGCCCTGCTCGGGATGGTTGTGCCGCCGGCGAACGATGTGCGATTGGCGCTTTTTCGCGAGATCGGTGCGGTCGCTCCCTGGGTGCTTGCGAGGGTCGTCTGGCAGTTGCCGTCGGTGCCGGCAGCTGCACCTGGGTGGCTCGCGCTTCGCTCCGAGCCCGTTCAAGCGAGCGGTAGACCGCTCGTCGAAGCGCCCGTCGTCGTTTTGATTACCGTCGATGCACTTCGTGCGGATGTCGTGGCCGACCCTGCAAACGCGGCGCGCCTCCCGAACCTGACTCGGCTTCGAAACGCCGGGATTTACGTGCCGCGCGCGGTGGCGCCGGGTTCCCAGACCGCGGTTTCACTCTCGGCGATGTTCTCCGGGCGCCCGTTCTCGGGCCAGCATTGGACGATGCACGGCGAAGGGAGCGCGCGGTTTCAATACCCAGCGACCGAACAGGGGGTGCGTTTCCC
>CANMZR010000215.1 GCA_947502375.1 Polyangiaceae bacterium | reverse complement strand
TCCTTCGCGAGAGCGGCACGGGCAGCTCATCGGCCCCGGTGGCGGCCACTGCTGCCGCGGTCACGTCGTCGGCCTTGGTTCCAGACCGGCGCGGTTCCGGCGTTTTGACCGGCGCCAGCCCGGGAGCAGAACCTATCGCCACAATGCCCTCGGTGAAGAGTTGCTGCAGCGTCCTCAGAGTGGACCTGTCATCGAAGGGCGAATCGTCGATCACGTCCAAAATCGTTCGACGACCATCGAGCAATGCGAGCAAGGCCTCGATGGCTTCCGGTACCTCGTCGAGGGCGTCGGCGAGTGCGGCGCGGTCGATGAATAGGGTCGTATGAAGCGCTGGAAGTTGCTCTGCGATACGCTGAAATTCCAGCGCCTGCCGAGCCCCGACTTCGAGCATCAGACGGGTCTCCATCTCGACCATCACGGCACGCGCGCTTGGCTCGAGAATGACGTCGTAATGGCCTTCGGTCCAGGTGAGGAGCCGAAAGACGGCCTCTTCTCCACGCAGGGTCTTCAGCGTGGCGTCCACGAGCACGCCTTGCGAAAAATAAACGCATGCCAAACGGCCATTGGCTTCGATAAGCACGCGCCCGCTAAGTTTGCGCTGTTCCAAAGACTCGAGCAATTCGAGAACAGGCGACTCTTCAAGCTCGCCGTTCAGCTTGACGTTGGCACCGTTACCACTCAACCGATCACGGACCTGTTTGGCGAGAAGCACTCGCACTCGCGCGAGCATTTCGTTAACAAAAACAGGCTTTGTGAGGAACTCTTCGACGCCAAGCCGTACGCCGCGCAGGCGCGCTGCCCGCACGTCGCCATCGATCATCAAGACCGTTGGGATGGACTGCAAGGCGGGGTGCTCCTGCAGCGCTTGCACCAACTCGAAGCCGTCGAGTCGGGGCAGCGAAGTCGCGCTCAGGACGAGGTCCGACGGTTCCCGATGGAGGGCTTCGAGGGCGCGCCTCCCATCCTCCGCGGTGACGACTTCGTAGCCTTCGTGCTCGAGGGCATGACGCAGGAGGCGGAGTTGTTTCGGGTCACTCTCGACAAGGAGAATTAATTTGCTGCTCACGGGCGTCAGCCTTTTCTCGACTCAGCGCTGGGCGCCATCAGGGGGCGAATTGCCGCCGGGGGCGGCCGGGTAACCCGGGGGTGAGTTAGGCTGCCCTTGGGTTGCAGGCGCCGCTCCACTCTGTTGGGCGCCGCAGCCAGCGCAGAATTTCGCATGGCTCGCGTTTTGGGCCCCGCAGCCGGTACAGAAAGCCATCGCCGGTTGCGGTGGCGCCAGCGGCTGTCCGCAATTTGCGCAGAACTTCCCGCCGCTCCCGTTGTTGCACTGGCAACCGCCGCAGACGACTCCGACACCCGCGGCCGGCGGAGCGACGCGTGCGTACTGCATCGCAGGCTGGAAGCTCGGCTGAAACATCCCCGCCATGCCTGCTCCGACGGCCATCTGAGCCCCTAGACCGGCAATGCCAGCGCCACCGCCTTGTGCCATGCCGAGCCCCGCATTGATGAGAGCCTCCGATTGCGCGTACTGCATGTAGCCAGGCTGCTGAGCCATGCCCACGTAGGCTTGACGTTCGGCCACGTCGACGCTGATTTCCATCTGACGGCGTTTGAGTTCGGCGGCCTTTTTACGCGTCTCGACCTCGATGTCCTTCCAGACCTCCATCAAGGATGCCCGCTCGGCGTCATCGAGAGTGATCTTAAATTGTGTCAACTCGATGAGCTCGATCCCCACTTCGCGCAACGCCGGGATCGGCTGCGCCAAAAGTTGAGCCTCCATCTGCTTCTTCAGCGCACTCAGATTGAGAACGCTCGCTCCCTGTTCGGCGCAAAACGAAGCGATGAACGCCTCCGCGCCCATCATGAAGCGCTTCGCGACCCACTCCAGAATCTGTGAGTTGTCGTCGGCCTGGATCGACTGCCCCGTCAGGCCGATAATGAAAGCCACCGGATCCACGACGCGAACGACGAGCTCACCGAATAAACGGGGGGTGCACGGCATGCTGGTGCCGGGGTCGATCATGCCGTCGAAGCGGCCCCCGAAGCGCACGGGATCGTTGCGGTTCGCTTGCGTTCGAACGAAAAATAGCTCGGCTAAAAGAGCGTTGCCGCCCGTTGCGGAGTCGATCCAGTTCTTCAGAAATGGGATGTTCGAGCCATCGATTGTGTGACGCCCGGCGCCGACCACTCCCGCCATCGTGCCGCCCTTGAAGAACACGGCCCCCTCATCGCTTTTGACGGTGAGCTGCGTGTACATGGGGATGGTCCGGTCCGGCCACTTGTACACGATCAGGTGATGCTTGTCCTCGGGACGAGCGATCATCATCTGTTGAACGCCTTGTTTCACAAAATCGAAGATACCCATAACAATCCTCCAGGGCCTGTCGACTGCTCGTTGTTAGCCGACCCGTGTGAGGATAATCATGCTTGGGTCCAGGAGCAAACCATCCCTCCTGGACGCATGAATGAAGCCATGGCCATCGAACCCTTCGACCTTCTGACGCTTCCTGTCCCCGCACAGCGGAGTGTCGCCGCCGATGCCCCAGCGCGTCTGAAACAAATGGCGGCAAAAGGCGTGCTTCCCGGCGTCCGCCCCGAGGTCATCCTGGCCGTTCTTGCGCTCCTGACGCACGACGCGGATGCCGCCATCCAGGCCGAATCCGCCAGCACGCTCGCCGCGCTGCCGGCGCCGCTGATGACGGGCGCGCTGTCCGCCACCCTTCACCCATGGGTGATCGATTGCGTATGTCTCGCGTATCGCCACGATCGCGACGTGCTCGTGCGCCTGCTCGGGCAGCGCGATATCGCCGCGGAGACGGTCGAGATGCTCGCGCGGACGGGCGGAGAGTGGGTGTCCGAGCTCGTCGCCATCAATGAAGACCGGCTGCTGAAAAACCCAGTAATTATTGCAGCTTTGTACATGAACAAGGCCACGCGCATGTCCACTGCGGACCGCGTGGTCGAGCTGGCTGCGCGCAACGGCGTCACGGTGAGCGGGATCCCGGCTTGGCGCGAGGTCGTGATAGCGCTCAAGGACGAGCTCATCAGTGAAGCGACGGCGGAGGCGTTGCCGGAAGACGAGCTTTTTTACGAGCAGAGTGCGATCGCCGAGGAACTCGCGAGTGCCTCGGGCGAGGAAGTCTTCGAGGAGTCCGAACCAGGTCAAGAAGCGGTGAAGGAGCGCTTCAAGCCGCTTCTGGCCCGGCTCCAAGAGATGAGCGTTTCGCAGCGGGTGCGGCGCGCGATGCTCGGAAGCAAGGAGGAGCGCATGCTGCTCGTTCGCGAACAAAATAAAGTCGTGGCGTCAGCAGCGGCGCGAAGTCCGCTGATGCAAGAAGGCGACATCGCGATGGTGGCGCGCAATCGCAACATTTCCGACGAAGTGCTGCGAATCATCGCGACCTCGCCGATTTGGCTGAAGAGTTACCAGGTCAAGAAATGCTTGGTTGAAAACTCGAAGACCCCGGTGGCGATATCTGCCGCCCTCATCACGCAACTTCGAGAGGCCGACCTGCGAAAGCTGGCGACCGACAAAAACGTGGCCTCCGCCGTCCAGATGGCTGCCAAGCGTCACTTGCAACGGCGTGATCACTGAGCCCGGTGCACGGCCACTGGCGCACCGACGGGCTCAGGCCGGCCGCGTCGCGCACGCTGGTTTTTTTGTGCGGACTCGACTACTCCGCGTCGTTGACGGAGATGGTCACGGCGTTTTTAGGAGGATCGACGATGAAGGTCACCAAGCGCTCTTTCGCCTCGAATTCCTCCCGATAAATCTGCGCGGAACGCTTGTACTTGAACGAGCCGACGCGTACCCGAAACCAGACGCCGCGACCCGCTACGTTGCCCTCTTCGACGTGTGCCTTGTGGCCTCGTCGGCGCAGCGCTGTTGCGAAGGTCTCGCCCTCCTCACGGCTCTTGAAAGAACTGACCTGCAGTTGGTACCCGCCTGACTCTCCGACCGCCGCGAGCGGCATTCCGGCGGGTTCGCGGGACAGCTTCTGCGCGATCGTTTGAAGCGTATCGGCTGCGGGAACGGCGCGCGGGACTTCCTGACCGAGGACGTCTTGGGCCGGAAGAGGCACGACCTTGAGGTTGTCGGTGGCAGGTGGCGGTTCGCGACCAGGACCGCGCGGAAGCTCATCTTCCGCGGCCGTGCTGGCGGCGGCGTTCGCTGTGGGAACGGCCGCCAGCGCGGTCGTCTTTTGCTGCTGATCGGTCAGAAGGTCGGGAAACGTCACATCTTCCAGCGCGAGTGTCCGTTTGACCTTTTTTTTGGCCCCCGAGGGCGTCGCTGCGACCAGGGCGCCCAAGGGATCCGAGTCCGTCGGCGCGTCGGTCTTCGGCGAACGAGCCAACATGAGGGCGCAGAACACGATGCAAGCCCCGCCGAACGACGCCATGACCATCGCGGCGACCTTGCTCGAGCCCTGGTGCGGTTCCTGCTCCTGGATCTCTCCCAGGTTCCGAACGCTGACAGAAGCGCTGTCGTCGCGGTCATTCTGACGCTTCATAACAGCGTAAATATAGGTTCATTTCGTGCGCCACGGCCAACTTACGAGCCCGAGCGGCCCGGGACCCGGCGGTGGCTGCACTTGACAGCCCGCGGTGGCGCGCTCTATGGGATGCCCGCTACCTGGGCACCGTTGCCCCCCGACCAAAGAGACATCGTGGCCCGAACGCTCGTTATTGTGGAGTCGCCTGCCAAGGCCCGAACTATCGCCGCTTTTCTCGGAGATAAGTACGTGGTCGAGTCTTCGATAGGTCATATCCGCGACCTGCCAAGGCGCGCGAGCGACGTGCCCGCGGAGTTCAAAAAAGCCAGCTGGGCCCGCCTGGGGGTCGACGTCGAGAACGACTTTCGCCCGCTTTACGTGCTTGATCCCGACAAACGGCAGCACATCGCCAAGCTGAAGAAGCTCATTCGCGAGAGCGACGAAGTGCTGCTCGCAACCGACGAGGATCGCGAGGGAGAGTCGATCGCCTGGCATCTTTTCGACGTCTTGGAGCCGCGGGTGCCGGTCAAGCGAATGGTGTTCCACGAGATCACCCCGAAGGCCATTCAACAGGCGATTCAGAATCCACGCAGCATCGATCGGCGCCTCGTCGATGCCCAGGAAGCGCGACGCATCCTCGACCGCCTCTACGGTTACGAAGTCTCGCCCGTTCTTTGGAAGAAAGTGATGCCGAAGCTCAGCGCCGGACGGGTGCAGAGCGTTGCGACACGCATCATCGTCGAGCGGGAGCGTGAGCGCATGCGCTTCGTCCGGTCGAGCTATTGGGACATCGACGCGGCATTCACGGGTGCGAAGGGCGACTTCACCGCCACGAGCGTCCAACTCGACGGTGCTCGCATCGCCTCGGGCAAAGATTTTGGTGCCGACGGCAAGCTGAAGGGTGACCCTGCCAAGGTCGAAAAGAGCGTGGTCCTCGATGAGAAGGCGGCGCGTGCCTTGGCACAGGAGCTCGGCCAAGCGAAGGTCACCGTCACCTCGCTCGTGACGAAGCCTTACCGCCGTTCGCCGATGGCGCCGTTCATGACCTCGACGCTCCAGCAGGAAGCGGGACGCAAACTCCGTTTCAGCTCCTCGAGAACGATGCGGGCGGCGCAACGTCTCTACGAGAACGGCTACATCACGTACATGCGTACGGACTCAACGACGCTTTCGGAAACCGCGCTCGATGCCGCCCGTCATCAGATCCGTGAACTGTACGGCGCCAGTTATCTTCCGAGCACGCCGCGCATGTACAAGCGCAAGGTCAAGAACGCACAGGAAGCCCATGAGGCGATTCGACCGGCAGGCGACCGCTTTCGCACTCCCGAAAATGTCGAATCCGAGCTCGGCCCAGACGAGCGGCGCATCTACGAGCTTGTCTGGAAGCGCACTCTCGCGTCGCAAATGGAAGACGCCGTTGGGCAACGGGTTCAAGTGCGGGTCACCGCCAAGACGCCTTCGGGGCGCGAGGTCGTTTTTTCAGCGAGCGGGAACACGATTACTTTTCCAGGCTTTCTTCGGGCCTACGTCGAAGGCAGTGACGACCCTGAGGCAGAGCTCGAAGAGCGCGAAAAACACCTGCCGGAGCTGCGCGAAGGGGAAACGCTGAGCGGCAAATCGTTCACGCCTTCGGGGCACGAGACTCAAGCACCGGCGCGTTACACCGAAGCTTCCCTCGTGCAACACCTTGAAGAGTTGGGCGTCGGTCGACCGAGCACCTATGCCAGCATCATCAACACGATTGTCGAACGCGGTTACGTGTGGAAAAAGGGCACGGCACTCGTCCCATCTTTCACCGCTTTCAGTGTGATTCGGCTGCTGGAAGAGCATTTTGCTTCGCTCGTCGATTATGAGTTCACCGCTCGGATGGAGGATGACCTCGACGAGATTGCGAACGGAGAACGGAAGTCCATCCCGTGGCTCAAAACCTTTTATTTTGGGGACGGGGAGCCCCAACGTCCTGGGCTTCGAGCGATGGTGTCGAGCAAACTCGAGGAAATCGACGCGCGCAGCATCAACACGATCCCGCTGGGACAAGATTCTGAAAGCCGCGACGTCGTCGTGCGCGTGGGTCGCTTCGGTCCGTACCTGCAACGCGGTGAGTCGACGACGAGTCTGCCCCCCGAGTTGGCTCCCGATGAGATTACCCTCGCACGTGCCATCGAGATGCTCAACACCCCGAGCGGCAATCGGGTGCTTGGAGCGCATCCTGAGTCCGGTGAAAACGTGCTCGTTCGCGAGGGGCGCTTCGGGGCCTATGTGCAGCTCGGCGAAGACCTGAAGAACAAGCCAAAGACGCAATCTTTGCTCGCTGGCATGACCGCCGCGGCGCTGACGTTCGAAGAAGCGCTACGGCTTTTGTCGTTGCCGCGGGTTATCGGTTCCGACGCTACGGGCCGCGAAATCACGGCGCACCTGGGGCGCTATGGCGCGTACATCGCATGCGGTGAGGACCGTCGCAGCCTCGAGAGTGAGGGGCAGGTGTTTTCGGCTGGAGTCGAGGACGCGCTGAAGCTCCTAGCCGAGCCGCGCAAGCTTCAGCGACGGGCAGCAGTCGCCGCGATGCGCGAGTTTGGACCGGACCTCGTCACGGGCAAGACCATCACGCTTCGCCAAGGCCGCTTCGGTCTTTACGTGACGGATGGCGAGACGAATGCCTCGCTCCGTGCCGGGGACGTGCCTGAGGAGATGACCCCCGAGAGAGCGCAAGAGTTGCTGCAGTTGCGACGGGACACGGTCGGAACCAACCCACCCAAAAAGGGCCGTGCAGGCTCGGGTGGTGGCCGTGGGGGTGCGCGTTTTGGAGCGGCGAAGACTCCCGGCAAGAAGGCCGCTACCTCGAAGGCCGCCACGAGAACGCCCGTCAAGAAGGTCGCGAGCCCGAAGGCCGCTGCGTCCACGACGGTTGCGAAGGCAGTTGCGAAGACCGTCAAGAAAACTGCGAAAAAGACGGCGAAAAAGAGCGTTTCAAAGAAGAAGGCGAGCGACGCTTAGAGCGCCAAGGCGGTCACTTCAGCGACCGTCGCCGTGACGTGAAAGCGACCTTTCTCGTCACGCGCGACCCCGCCGAGTGCGGTGCCCATGTCGTGGGTGAAAAAAAGGCGCCCGCCCCGTGACGCGAGTTCGGTGAGCAAGCTGCGCTTCTCCTCGATCAAGAGCTCCGGGTAACGGTCGTAGCCCATGGTGATGGGGACGTGAACCCACGGGACCCCGGGGATAGCGTCCGTCGCAAAGACGACTGGGCCGTCCGCGGACGGGAGCTCCGCCAACATCAGCCCTGGGGTGTGCCCGTCCGAAAAGTGATAACGGATCCCGGGTGTGGCTACCGCACGGCCGCCGCGTTCGACGAGCTCGAGTCTTCCGCTCGCCTCGAGCAAGGATGGCAGCTCGGGGATGAACGAAGCGCGGTCCCGCTCGTGCGGCGCTACCGCCCGCGCGAAGGCCTCTTGCGAAGCCACAAATCGCGCGTTGGGGAACAAGAGCGAAGGTGAGCGGCCCGGCTCGTGTGGGGCGAGGAGGCCGCCCGCGTGATCGAAATGCAAGTGCGACAAGACGACCGTGTCGATCCCCTCGTGGCCCGGGCCGCAATGGGTGAGCGCATCGAGCAACACGTGTCGCGGATTTTCCACGCCGTAGCGCTCTCGCAATTCAGGTGCGAAAAACGCGCCGATCCCGGTCTCGAACAAAGTCCAACGGCCAGCTTCTTCGAGGAGCAAGCAACGGCAGGCGAGCTCGATCCGCCCAA
>CANMZR010000214.1 GCA_947502375.1 Polyangiaceae bacterium | reverse complement strand
GACTCGGCGCACGTCCCTCGATTCGTTCGAATCGAGGGCCAAATAACAACAGGGAGCCGAGTCAATATCCGTCGAAATCAAGGGTGTTTCGACGCCCTCGCTACCGACGGCGCGTCGAAACACCCGTCGCTGCGATGGACTCGGCCTCAGTACCCCCAATCCGAATCAGAGCCACCGAATTCACGCCAGGCCAGTCGCAGCTCCTCTGGAATGGGCGCGACGGCATCGAGCGCGGGCAACTCGATGCGCACACAGTGAAGCGCCACTCGGTCGAAGGGAGCAACCCGACCGTCCACTGTCACGATGCTGGTCGGGCCGCCATACAGCCGATCGCCGACGAACGGCGCTCCTGCCCCGGCGGCATGCGCTCGAAGCTGATGCATCCGCCCGGTCGTTGGGGTCAGCTCGAGCAGGCTCGCTCGGGCACGGCGTATCACGCGAAATTGCGTGAGCGCAGGCGCGGCGTCGCTACCACCAAGCCTTGCGCGGTCACGGCCGGCCGAGTCGCGCCCGCGCGCTAAAGGCGTGTTCCATACACCTTCGGCAGGCAGGTCGCTCGCGCGCGCAATGGCGAGATACGTTCGCCGCACCTGACCATGCTCACGCCATTCTTCGAAGGTTCGACTCGCGTCGCGGCCGAGACAGCACGCGACCACGCCGCTGACCGCAACGTCGAGGCGAGTCGCCGCATGCACGTGACCACCTCGCAGCGAACGCAACAGTTCGCTTATCACCGAATCCTCGCCTTGCTTGGTCGTCTCCGTTGGCAGTCCGGCCGGCTTATCCACGAGCATCACGCCGTCGCGCTGCGCGAGAATTCGGAGGCCACCGACGGCTGCTTCGCGGCGCGGATGAATGTCGATGCGGTCTCCGGGCTCGACGTTCTCCTCAAGCGACACCGGGCGGCCGTTTAAGAAAATGCGGCCAACATCAATCTTCGGAAGCGCCAGCAGGACACCGCCTACCGTGACCGGATCGCCGGCCTGAACGACCCAGGTGATCGACGGCTTCACGCCCCGCCCGACTTCTCGACCCGGCCGACGAAACCCCGCTCGCCGTCCACGCGAACGTGCTCGCCTTGCGCCAAAAAAGTCGTCGCATCCGCGACACTGAGGACGGCTGGGATCCCAAGCTCTCTCAGCGCATCTGCCGCCGGTGAGAGCATGCCGCCCGACTCGGAAACAACCGCTCCAGCAATGAAATAACTGGGCATCCGCGCCACATCGAGCGAGCGGGTGACGAGCACCGACTTCGGCCTCGGTCTTTCCGTCCGAAAGAGCGGACCACCTCCAACGACGATACCGTCAACGACCCCACTGCTCACGCCAATTCCTCGCAGCGGTGTCTGGAAAGAACGCGGCAGACAGGCTCGCGGGGGGAAGCCGAAAAAACTCAACGGCGGGGCGAGTTCGCTCGCCTCGATGGCGTTTTCAAATGCATGCATCTCAACGACAGCCTGGAGTTCCGGACGACCGGTCCGAAACGACGCGACCAAGCGATCGAACGAGCACGCGAAAGCGCCACCCTCAGAACTGGCTGGATCGATGCGCCGCAAGCGACGATCGGCGTCGGCGACCGCCGCGCGAAACAAGGCAAGGACGCGATAAACCAGTTTGTCGAGTGTCGCCCGGACTCGGGCTGCTTTTCGGGCGTGCTCGACGACGGATCGCAACGCGCTGCGTTCCGCCCAGCCGAGGTCGGGCTCGTGACGCGCAAGCTCTGCGTCGGCCAGCGCTCGCACCCGTTCTTGCGCGACTTCGACGGCCGTCCGGGCGCTCCCACCCACCTCGAGCCAGCCGCCAAGCATGACGAAAACCTCACGAGGGTCTTCGCTCCAGCGTGGCCGCTCGAGGTCGAATGGAGAGGAGACAACCTCCCCATAAGTCGACAAGAACTGTCCCAATGCCCCACGCGCCGCCCCATCCGAAAACTCACCGAGAGCGCGCGGAGCCCCCGCGAGGATTTCGAGCGCCCCCTTGTCAGCGCGAAAAACATCCACCACGCGCGCGAGCGCAAGCGTCAACGCCGCACCCAAGGTTTCACCCCCACCGCTCACGATGACGGCAGCGGTCGATTCGTTGGCACCACCAGCCGCGCGTTGAAGCAAGGCTCGCAACGCAACCTGATAACAAAGTTGGGAAGCCGCCACGCGAGACCAAAGCTCGACGGTTCGACCGAGCAAGTCATCGATACCCGCAAGCGTAGTCGCAATTCCGTCCGTCGGGAGCAGGGTCAGCTCCAGCTCCTCCATGGCTCGCACCGAGTGCTTTAGCGCACGTTCGGCTTCCTCATACTCGCGCTGAAGCTGGACCTGTCTCGCCACGAGCGTCACCGCTCGCACCACGCCACGCAACCGACGACGGGAACCGCCCGAGCGACGGACGAGCTCCTGGAGCATGTCGGCGTTTGCCGTCCCGGTCGCGACGAACATATCGCGCGCGGTCAATCCGGGAAGGTCGCGCACCGCCGCGCCAAGCGCGTGCAAACCGAGGTACGTGCGGCGCCCTGAACTCCACACGAATTGTCGAGGCTCATTCGCAGACGCACCGACCGCATGCAGGCCTGCGAGGGTGGCCCGCTCGACGCTGCGAACCAGAATCGCCTGCGACAAAGACCCCCTCGAGGAGCGCTCGACACGGCCGCCGAGGACCTCGATCCAGGCCGAGTCGGTCTCGTCGTCGCGGGTTCGCCAGCGTGCCCCTTCGTCCGCGTGAAGCAGCGTGAAAGTGGGATCAGGCCGTGCGGAAAACGCCACTCCCACGAGAGCGTCGGCACCAAGAATGCCCATGCTCACCTCGGCGATCCGCCTTAACTCCTCGAGAGCACTCGCAGGGAGCGACGCATACAACGGCCGAAGGACCGCGGGACACTCCGCTTCGTCGGCGAGCCGTGCCGGTGCGAAGACCAAGCCCGCTCTTGCGCCGTGCGCCGAGTCGTCGCTGGCCACCCCAAGATAAAGGCTAGCAGCCGCATCACCACGCTTGTCTGGCGTCATCGATGCCAGCCAAATGGTCTGATCGCAGGGCACCATCGGCTGGAGCAAAATAGCGACAGAGACCCCCCGAACACCGCACTCACCATAACGAGCGACCGCGAGAGACGTGGCCGCACTTGCCCAGACACGGCGGATCCCCGAGAGCACGCCATCTGCGGTGTCCTCGACGAGTGAAGTATGCAAATAACGCCCGCAATCACCCGAACGGTCACCGGCGGCCACGACGCTTGAACGGACGGCGAAACCTGCGCTTCTGCGCCCACGGAAGCCCTGCCACCACGCGTGAACTTCCCGAACGAGGTCGTCAGGCAGCGCGGCGTTCAAGAGGTCATCCACGGCCCGAGCGCAATGCTCATCACCCTCCGGGGTGCCGGCAAGCTTCGTCAAGGAGCGCAGGTCGTGCTTGCGGGGAAGCACCCGCTGAATGAGCGCGTCGAAGTGACTCGAGTCGATGACCCACGTTTCGGGGAGCGCCACGCCCGCCGCGCGCAGGCTCGCAAACGCCACGGCTTTTCGGCCAATTCGCGTGACTGCATCGCTCGGTCGCGCCATCTCGAGCAGCGGCCGAACGAGCCGTCCAAACTCGCTTGTCGGTAACGCCGGTCGGCCGTCGCTTGGACCTGCCATCGAGGCCCTCCTGCCCTCAGCGCCGCGAAGGGCGCCGCCCCGGTGAATTCACACGCGCCCCACCGAGGTGCTTCATCGACTCTGTTGCGTCGCGTCGAACGCCTTCATGTCGCGATCACCCGCCGAAGACAGGTAGGCGAGCAGCACGCTCGTGAGCATGAACGACGTCGCGAGGACGGTGGTGACGCGCGTCATGATGTTTGCCGAACCGCGGCCACCAAAAACCTGCGTGGAGCCTGTCCCGAGCGAGCCGGAAAGACCACCACCGCGCGATTGCTGCACCAAGATCACGACGACCAGCAGCAAGCAGATGACGATGTGAAGAACATTGATAATCGAGTGAAGCATGGTCGCTCTCGGAAATAGGGTCGCTCTCGGAAATAGGGTCGCTCTCGGAGATGGGCAGGCTACTGCGGTTTACCTTGTCGTACCAGTTTCGCGGCCATGGCGATGATCTTCCCAAAGCCATCGGCTTCAAGTGCGGCCCCCCCCACGAGCGCCCCGTCGATGTCTTTCTGTGACAGGAGCCCCTCGGCGTTGTTCGCTTTGACGCTCCCACCGTAAAGAATGCGCGTCTGCTCGGCGAATTCGCCATCGACGAGGGCGAGCATTCCACGAATCGCGGCGTGAATCTCTTGGGCATCCTCGGGACTCGCCACCTTGCCAGTACCGATCGCCCAAACAGGCTCGTAAGCCACGACGCCATCGCCACCCGACTTGGCAAGCTCGGCCGCAAACGCGCTCACCTGACGCTCGATCACCTGGAGAGTCTGCCCCGCTTCGCGCTGGTCGAGGGTCTCCCCGACACACACGATGCACTTCAGTCCGCCAGCGTTCGCCGCCACGACCTTCTTCAACACATTTTCATCGGTTTCGCCAAAGAGCTGCCGCCGCTCACTGTGGCCGATGATGGCCCACGTCGCGCCGGCGATTCGCAACATCGATGGGCTAACTTCTCCCGTGAACGCGCCAGATTCCTCGTAGAACACGTTCTGCGCAGCCACTGCGACATCGCTCTTCTTGTTGTAAAGCTCGTTCGCGACAGCGGCGATCGCTGTGTAAGGGGGAGCGACGACGACCTCCGTCTCGTCATGGTCAGCCGCGATTCGCGCAATCGCGAGTGCCAGATCGCAACCATCCGTCCCGCCGGCGTTCATCTTCCAGTTCCCGGCAATCATCGGGCGCCGACCTTGGACGACGGCCGCTGGGAGTTCGTCAATGGGGGCGGTTTTGGCCTCCGGCTCGTGCGTTTCGGACTCGCTCATGACCTCGCTCCTTTGCGCAACGCCTCGATGCCGGGCATTCGCTTGCCTTCGATGAATTCCAGCGACGCGCCGCCGCCCGTCGAGATGTGATCGAACCCGGCCGCGACATCGTCACCGGCCTGGTGCACGGCTGCTGCGCTGTCTCCGCCACCGACGACCGTAAACCCGGCAAGGCCGCTCATCGCGCGGGCGAGCGCGAAGGAGCCCGCCGCAAAAGGCGCTGACTCAAAGAGTCCCATCGGCCCATTCCAGAAGACGGTCTTCGCCCCATTCAGCACCGCGACATAGGCTGCGATGGTCTTCGGCCCGATATCGAGCGCCATCGTGTCGAGCGGCACGGCGCCGACGTCGACAACCTGCCCATCGAGAGCGTCGATGCCCGCACCGACGACCACATCGACCGGCAGATGGAGCTTCACCCCCACCGAGTCCGCCTTTTGCAAGAGGCTCCGCGCGAGCGGGAGCTTGTCACCTTCGACGAGACTCCGCTGCATGTTGCGACCTTGCGCCGCGAGGAAGGTGTTCGCCATCGCACCACCGATACAAATTGCAGAACATCGCGCAAAAAGCGCCTCGATCACATCGATCTTGTCGCTGACCTTCGCACCGCCGAGCACCGCGACATAAGGCCGCGCCGGGGCCTCCACGAGCCGCACGAGCGCACCAAGCTCAGCCGCGACGAGCATCCCCATCCCGCGATCTTTGATAAGTCGCGGCAGTGCATCCACCGACGCATGGCCCCGATGCATGGCACCAAAAGCATCGTTGACATAGACATCGCAAAGCTCGGCGAGCGAACGCGCAAACGCCTCGTCATTTTTCTCTTCCCCGGGATGAAACCGGAGATTTTCGAGCAAACAAATCTGTGGCCCTCCGCGCAACCCAGCGCTCGCGACACGCAGGTCGTGAATGACCTTTTTCGGTGCGTCCCCGATGCAGTCGTCCGGCAAGTGCACCTCCCAGCCCGTCAGCTCGGCGAGCCGCGCGCCAACAGGCTCGAGCGAGAACTTCTCGTCCTGCCCTTTGGGCCGACCGAGGTGCGAGGCGAGAATGACCTTCGCGCCCGATTCCACCGCAAAGCGGATCGTGGGCAATGCCGCACGGATGCGCGAGTCGTCGGTGATGGCTCCCGTCTTTTTGTGCAACGGAACATTGAAGTCCACGCGAATGAACACGCGCTTGTTCGCAAGCCACTCGCCCTCCTCGAGTGGACCTTCTTGCAGTTGTTCGATGCGGACGATGTCGTCGAATGCCACGCGATCTTCCTTTTTAACTCAGAGCTTGGCGGCAATAAGCTGGGACAGATCGATCATCCGATTGGAGAAGCCCCATTCGTTGTCGTACCAGGAGAACACCTTGACCATGGTCTTTTGCAGCACCTGCGTCATCGTGGCGTCGAAGCTGCTCGAAGCCGGGTTCCCGATGTAGTCACCGCTGACGAGCTCGATGTCGACGTAGTCGAGGATGTTCATCATCGGACCTTCGCTCGCCGCCTTCTTCATCGCGGCGTTGACCTCGGCCACCGTGACGGGCTTCTCGGTTTCGACGGTGAGATCGACGAGCGAGACGTCGGTGGTCGGCACGCGCACGGCAATGCCCTCGAACTTCCCTTCAAGCTCGGGAATGATCGCGTAGATCGCCTTGGCGGCACCCGTCGAGGACGGCACCATGTTGGCGGCCGCCGCGCGAGCTCGGCGGAGGTCCCCTTTGCGATGAGGCACGTCGAGCAACGATTGGTCGTTTGTGTAAGCATGAACCGTCGTCATCATCCCGCGCTTGATGCCAAAGTTCTCGAGCAGCACTTTCGCAACCGGCGCGAGGCAGTTCGTCGTGCACGAGCCGTTCGAAAGAACGTGATGCTTCGCGCCGTCATAGAGGTGGTCGTTGCAACCGATGACGACCGTGAGGTCATCCCCTTTTGCCGGGGCACTCACGATGACCTTCTTGGCTCCCGCTTCGAGGTGCTTCGCCGCCGACTCTCGGGTCGTGAAAAGACCGGTGCACTCGAGCACGATATCCACCCCGAGTTCCTTCCACGGAAGCTTGGCCGGGTCTTTTTCGGCAATCACTTTGATCGGCTTTCCGCCAACGACCATGAGCGCATCACCCGCCTCGACAGTGGCCGCGAACGTGCGATGCACCGAGTCGTATTTGAGGAGATGCGCCAGCGTCTTCGGGTCAGTCAGATCGTTGATGGCGACAAGCTCGACATCGTGGACCCCGCGCTCGTAGAGAGCTCGGGTGACACATCGTCCAATTCGTCCGAAGCCGTTTATCGCAATTTTCACAGCCATGACAGAACGCTCCTGCGCGAGTTTGGGTACGGTGAGAGGCAGCTCTAGGTACTCACACGGGGCCTACCGGTCAAGGACCGTCGCGGGCCGAATGCGCAGGAAAAACGGGTCCGTCGTTCAGACCGGAGCGGCGGCGAGAATGGCCCGTACCCGCGCGACGTAAGCGAGACCGGCCTGTCCGAAGCGCTCTTCGAATAAAAACGCCGGCAATAAGTACTGCGGGAAAAGGGTCGAGCCTTCGCCATGCCGCAAGCAGCAGAGGTGCCCCGCCGTGTCATGAACGACGCGAACGGCCATCCCTGCCCGATCCGCCGCGCGCAAAAAATCGTGATCCTCGCCCCAGTGTTTGTCGCCGAAACCGACTTTTTCAGTGAGCGACTTCCGGTACATGAACGAGAACCCGAGGCCATAGAGGAAGTTGGTCTGAAACGCTTGGCGAGCCTCCGCGGAGTAGTCCTTGACCGGGATTGGGTGGAGCGGCTCCTTCGGACCCATTTTGTAATGGTACGGCGCGGGTTCGACCACGTCCCAGTAGGCGAAAGCGTCGTGCAGGAGGCTCAGAATGTAAAAGCCTCCAGCCTTCACGGCATCGTGGTCCCCGAGCTCACCCTGCATCCAGCTCAAGTAGTCAGGCGCATAATAGTCGTCGTCGTCGAAGTGGGCGATCACGTCACCGCGTGCCAGTTTTGCCAGCAAATCTCGCTTCGGACCGATCGGTATTCGCGTTCGAGCGTGATGGTAAACCACGCGGGCATCGGCGAGCGCCAGGAAAAATGGCGACGGCTCGGGACTGTCGTCGACGACGACAAGCTCCTTGTCCGGCCAGTCCTGAGCGCAAAAAACGCCGTAAAGATTCGAGTGCCACTCCGGGCGACGGTAGGTCGGTGTGACGACAGTGATTTTCATGGGTCACCCCTCGACGAAGGCACCGAGACGACGAAACCGACGGTAGCGATCATCGACGATGGCCACGGCATCGAGCGGCGCGAGCTCGGCCAGCGCGGTACGGATCGCCTCGGCAAGCTTGTCCGCTGCGGCGTCGTAATTTTGATGAGCACCACCGGCTGGCTCATCAACAATCGCATCCACG
>CANMZR010000213.1 GCA_947502375.1 Polyangiaceae bacterium | reverse complement strand
CGTCTGGGCGATGACGGAGAGAATCTGCTTCTTCCATGTGTCTTCTGCCGCGACGTTTGCCGAGCTGAGCAAGATGTCGGACAACTTGCCTTCGAGCACTTTCAGCGCTTGGTCAGCCGGGTAGGGAGCGCCCTCGGGGTAGCTCATCGCTCGGACCACGCTGACGCCGACCTTTTCACCGTCGAGAGACAGCAGGATGTCCGTTTTCTTACCGTTGATCGCGTAAACAATCTCGGCCTCCGTCTTCAAAAGAGAAGCCCCGTCGCAGCGGTGAAGGACCTCGAACGCGAAGATCTCGGAGTAGAGCGAGTTGCCCCCCAGGTTGCCCTTCTGGACCATTGCCTGGCCCTCGGGGCTGAGGAGCTGGTCGTTGAATACCGGGCTCATCGAGAAGTCGAGCGTGTTTTGCAGGAATTCAGGGCTCGCGGACGTGAGGTCTGCGAGGTCGAGGTCGCCGCAGGCGCCCGAGAGGGCACCGTAGCCGGCCGGTTGCGCGTCGCCACCCCCCCCACTCGGGTTGCCGGTCCCCGAGGAGTTGGTCCCCGTCGAAGCGGCGGTGGACACGCTGTTCGTCGTGTACGCCGAGCCGCCGGAGCCTGCCGCGCCATTCGTTTCGTTGGTGCTCGAACACGCGAGAAGCGCGGCGAGCACGAGCGGGAGGGTGGAGAATGGCGTCTGGGAGAAAGCGTGTCGACGGTTCAAGGTCAGTCCCTCGGAATTCACTTGGGGCGTTTCGCGTTGCAGGCGAGCGTTTCGTTCTTAAAACGTCGCATCCATCTGAAGATGCGAGATATTTTCGGCCGTTTTTTGCGCGAACGACGGCGTCGTCCGCACCAGCCAGGTGGCCTGCAGTTTGAGCGAGTGGCCGTGGATGTAATAGTTCAGACCGACGGCGTATTCTTGGCCGCTCGTGGCGGACTCCGCGATGAATTTAGGGTCGGTCCCAGCTTCTGCGCTCGTTCGAGCCAGCCGCGCGACGGCGCCCAATTTCCACGGGGAATCGTAGCCGAGCTGTGCGAGCCAGCCTTGGCCAGACCGCGTGTACTCGGTCACTGGTTTTCCGGTAGCGTCGAGGGATTCAAGGCGATCGACCGACGCGCGTCGCCACACGTATTCTGTCGCGAAACTGAAGCCCCGCCACTTGAAGATGAGGTCCGCCGCTGCGTGAAGATAGTCCGTGGTGCCACCGACGTACGTCGCGCCCGTGGTGCTTCGGCTCCGGTTGGTGTTGATGTTCGCTCCGAAGCCGGTGCCGAGAGCGAGCACTGGTTTTTCGTGTCGCTCGATATCTCCTTCGAACTGGTCGTCGATGGGACCGAGCGGCCGCAGCTCGAGGCGTCCGACGACGAGGGCGCCGGGCTTTTTGAATTCGGTGCGGTTGTTTCCGCCGCCGCTGAAGACACCGAGGCGCCAGGCGACCGGCGAGTTTGGGTGCAAGAATGTGTTTGAGTACGCCATCACGCCGACGTCCCGGTCCAGCGTGAGTTCGTTGACGACGCGTGTGCGCTCGACGAGGAGGAGCGAGGCTGCCACGTGCGTGCGAACCCGGTCAAACGGTACGAAGTACTGGCCGGCGCGGAGGTTGAAGTCGCGGTGGGGCTTCCAGTCGATGTAGGCGTCGTAAAGCGGACTCGTCGCGCCATCTCGGTAATCGCGGGCAGCGAGTGCGAGCTGCAACAAATAGGTGAGCTCCGGTCGGTAGGCGTAGCCGCTCACCCACAGGCGCGCGGTTTGAATTCCCGCGAGCTGCTTTACTTCGCGCTTTCCAGCCGCGTCTTCGCCAGGAACATCGAGCGAATAGCGCAGCTGCATGCGCGTCTTCACGTTCACGGAGAAAATCTTATTGACCTCGAGGGTCACGCCGCTGCCGGCCGCGCCTTTGACGGAAAAGGCCGGCGGCGTGGCGGGGACAACCGGGACTGCCCCCGGTGCCGCGGCGGCGGTCGGCGTTGCCCGTGGTCCGACATGGGCCGGCTCCGCAGCCTTGGCGGTGGAAACAAGCGCCACAGCGAATACGGCCATCAACCCAAAGCGGCGCATGCGGCGCAACTGAATCGATTCGGCGTTTATTTGCAATGACGAAACGTCGAGTGGTCACCTTGTTTGCCGGTGTCGCGAGAGGGACCTTCGGGGAACCAGGGAGTCTTCCCGCTTGGCGGGTGGTCCGGGTGCAGCTACGGGGATCTTCACGATGCCCGCTCGACGTTCGATGCTTCTTTTAGGTGGCCTGGTCCTCTCGGCTTGCTCGGACCCGAAGACGGATACGCTCGGCGTCGAGGAGCCGCCGGCCCTGGCGCCTCCGGCCTCGGGTGTGCAGTTTGCGTCGGCTGCAACGACGCTCGATCCGGGAGAAGAAGCCTACCGATGCTTCGACTTCGAGCTTCCGAAGGACGGTGCGTTCCCGCTCGTCGGGATAGAGACCCAGGTGCCCGGTCTTTCGGTCCATCATTTTGGGCTGTTTACAAACGCGCTTCCGAAAGCTGGCCTCCAATCTTTTTCCTGCGAAGAGATGGGCGCCGCGTGGGGGCTCATCACGGGCGGCGGCGTCGGCACACCGCCGATGACGTTTCCGCAAGGCACAGCGATGTCGCTCGCGGCGGGGGCACACATCGTCTTGCAGCTGCACCTGCTCAATGCCTCGACGCAGCCGACGACGGTCTCACCGGTACGGGTCAACCTCGTGTCGGCGAAGAGCACGGACGCTCTTGAAGCGGTCGGCCTTTTGATCACGGGGACGCTCGGCATCACGCTGCCGCCGAAGACCGAAGGGACGGTCGTCATGGGGGGTTGCGAGCCAACGGAGCCGCTTTTGCATGTGTTTGCAGCGTTTCCGCACATGCACAAACTCGGACGGCGGATAGAGACGCACGTTGTGCCAACGGATGGCGGCGCGTCGCGCCAGCTCTCGGACGTGACCTGGGATTTTAGCGACCAGGGGATCTATTCGGTGGCAGGCGCGACCGCGCCAGGTGAGCGCATCGAGACGACGTGCACCTACGATAACCCCCAAGACAAAACAGTCGAGTTCGGGTTGCACACCCAAAACGAGATGTGTGTGAACGTCCTTTATTACTACCCCGCGAAGGAACGGTCCTCGTACTGCGGGATCCCGTGAGCGAGGCTCACGCGGCGTAACCGTCAACGTGCGGCGAGCGTGCCGGGATCGATGCGCACCGGCTGGGTCGTGAGCTTCGAGAGCGCGAACGCAGGCACCAGCGAAGCCGCTGTGCAAGGCGCGGCGACCTCGGCCAGGCCTAGGCTCGCGGCCAGGCAGCCGACGATGCTCTCCGCGGTCAGGCCGCGCTCTCGTAGCTCGGCGAGGCTGGTCGCGCCGTGACGCTTTGCGAGGCGTTCGCCGTCGGGGCCGAGGAGCATCGGCACATGAAGAAATGCCGGTGGAACCTCGTTGAGCGCGCCGAAAAGCGCGAGCTGGCGCGGTGTCGAGTCGAAGAGATCATCCCCCCGCACGACTTCCGTGATGCCCATCGCCGCGTCATCGGTGACCACCGCGAGCTGGTACGCAAAGACCCCATCGGCACGCGCCACGACGAAATCACCGGGGCCGAGGCCGGGTGGCGACGGGCCTCGCAAGACATCGCTGAATGCGGGTGGAGCGTCGAGCCGAAACCGCCACGCCACGGGTCGCTCGGGGTGGGCCGGACCCGAGCGGCAGGTACCCGGGTAGACGGGGCCAGCCCCACCGTGCGGAGCGCTCGCGAGGTCGGCGAGCTCCTTTCGGGAGCAGCTACAGGGAAAGACCGCGCCGGCGTTTTGGAGGTGCTCCAAGGCCCTGGCGTAGCGGCTCAGCCGGTGGCTTTGAAGGTACGGTCCGTGGGGTCCAGCGACGTCGGGCCCCTCGTCCCAATCGAGTCCGAGCCACCGCAGATCTTCGATGATTTGCTGAGTCGCGTGCGCTTTGACCCGCGGGCCGTCGAGGTCTTCGATGCGCAAGACGAAGGTTCCCCCCGCCTGGCGTGCGCGCCACCACGCGACCAGCGCCGTGCGGGCCGTGCCGAGGTGGATACGCCCGGTGGGCGAGGGCGCAAAACGGCCCCGGTAGCGATGCGGCATCGGAAGGGCGTCTGCGAGGTTCATCGCTCGTGGTCGTCGTTTTACGGTCCCCGGAGCCCGCGCGTAGGGCCGCTTACCGCTTCTTTCGCAACCGGAGGCTCAACTGCGAGACGATCTTCTGGTAACCGGTGGGAGCAAGCCGCACGAGTGCGTCGAGGGCGCGCGCATCGTTGCCGATCAAAACGCGTCGAGCGTTCGTCTCCACCCCGCGCAAGATTTGCTTCGCAGCCTCGTCGGCCGACGTGCGGAACATGCTCTCGAGCGAGCCGCGCTCCGCCTCGGGATCGTGCAGGCCGAGGGCGGCCATGCTGCGGTCGAGCCGGGCGGCGCGCAGGATGTTCGTCTTGATGCCGCCGGGATGGACGCAGGTCGCGCTGACCTGCGCCTTCGTGAGCTCAAGCTCCTGACGAAGGGATTCCGTGTAACCACGCACTGCAAATTTGCTGGCATTGTACGCGCTCTGGCCTGGGATCCCCGCCAGCCCAAAGCAGCTGGAGAGGTTCACGACGTGCCCATCGCCGGAGGCGCGCAGGAGCGGCATGAAGGCCTGCGTACCATGGATGACGCCCCAAAAATTGATGCCCATCAACCACTCGAAGTCCTCGATGGGCGTGCCTTCGGCGGTCGCTCCGAGAGCGACTCCGGCGTTGTTGATGATGAGGTTGCAATAACGGTGAGCTTTGACGACGTTGGCCGCCCACGCGAAGACCGCGTCTCGGTTGGCGACGTCGACTTTCTCCGCCGTGACCGTCGTCTTTGACGCAAGCAGCGTCGCGACCTCGGTGACTTTGGCTTCGTCGATGTCCGAAAGCGCGAGCTTTGCACCACGGTCCGCGAGCGCGAAGGCGAGTGCGCGGCCGATCCCCGAACCAGCTCCCGTGATGGCAGCGACTTTTCCTTGGAACGTTTTCATGGGCAATAGCTTCCTAGCCTGGATGATTCACGGGCGATGGTGGGCGAATGGGTTCAGGCGCAGCGTCGAGGATGGTGCGCAATTGATGGGCTATTTCGGACAGGGCACGCTTGCAAGCACGGCTGACGGCGAGCATGTGGATGAACCCGTGGACGAGGCCGTCGAACCTGAGGAGGGTCGTCGGTACGGCTGCTAGCTTGAGTCTGCGTGCGTAATCTTCGGCCTCGTCGCAGAGGGGGTCGAAGCCGGCTGTCACGATGAGCGCGGGAGCGAGGCCTGCGAGGTCTTGCTCGAGACCCGGATCGGCGGTCACGTCCAAGGTGCCATAATGCTCGCCCCGGTACTTTCGCGAGAACCACTCGAGGTCGCTCGCTTCGAGAAAGTAGCCTTTGCCCATCGCTTCGACCGAGGGAAAACTCCGCGTTCGATCCACCGTGGGGTACAGCAGCAACTGCAGTGCCGGACGAGGCAATCCGCGCCGTCTCGCCTCTTGGGCGACGACCGCGGCGAGGTTGCCGCCTGCGCTATCGCCCGCGACCACGATGCGGCCTGGATCGCAGCCGAGCTCGCGCGCATGGGTGCACGCCCATTCGTAGGCGAATACCCCATCGAGAACGGCCGCGGGATGAGGGTTCTCGGGGGCCAGACGGTAGTCGACAGCGAGCACTTGCACGCCGGCCTCGCGGCAGAGCACGCGGCACGGCGCGTCGTGCGATTCGAGATCGCCAAGGACAAACCCGCCACCATGAAAAAACACGACGAGTGGCGTACCGCTGCTGGTTGTTGGGGAACCGCTGCTGGTTGTTGGGGAACCGCTGCTGGTTGTTGGGGAACCGCTGCTGGTTGTTGGGGAACCGCTGCTGGTTGTTGGGGAACCGCTGCCGGTTCTTGGAGAGTAATGCCGAGCAAAAAGATGCTCGCTCAGTCGTAGCGATCGCACCGCGCCGACCTCGACGACTGTGCCGGCGCCGAGGACCGCGTCACGCCGCAACCGGGAGCGCGATGCGACGATTGAAATGTCCGTCAGCCCTTGCGAACCCGTGACTCCGCGGACCGCGAGAATGGCCTGCAGCTCGGGTTCGAGTCGAAAGCCCGATCGAACGAGTGGCCGTGGCGCCAGGACGGCTCTCGGGAGCGCCGCGATAAGCCGACCGACGAGACCCTCGAACCGGGATTTCAGCGGCAGCGTGACGGGTGCGTTCCGTCGTTCTTCGAGGGCGTAATCCGAAGGAACGAAGTGGCGTTTTCGCGTGGCGAGCAGCCCGCGTGAGCCGCCGGAATGGCTGGTGACGTGCGTGGCGTTTTTGTCCGGCTCGCGAGGTTCGAGGGCGACCGCGCGGGTCCGAGTGAGGTGCTCAAGCGCGCCGAGTACGAGCGAAATACGTCCCTCGATGCGCTCCGTGACCGTACCGCGATCGCTAGAGGCCACGGGCCCTGGAATCAGGAAGAAATTCGGGAAGCCTACAAAAGTGGCTCCGCTGTGTGGCCGCTGTTGCCGGAGCCAGGCCTCTTCTAGCGTGGTGCCGAGGCGCCCATGGATGCGAGCTGTGAGCGCGTCGATGGGTGAGTCCACTCCGTTGGCGAGGAGCACCGTGGCGCTGTGTAGACCGTCGGTGGTATCGAGCTCCCAGTGCTGTGCGTGAGCGTCCCACCGGGCGCCTCGGACCGCGGTCTGAAACACGCTGAACGGCAGGGCGCCAGCTCCACTTTTGGAACTCCCGTCGTAGACCGCGAACTCACGATGCCCGGCTTGCACGAGCCGCAAGGCGACGCCGATGGCGACGGGCCCTGCTCCGACCAGGGCGATGCGATGCGAGGAGGTCATGCAGCTCGACTTAAGCGAATCGCACGTCTCCGGATGGACGGGAAGGCATGATTCGTCGGACCGCTCGGCGTCAGTTCTTGGCGTCGAAGAGCGACTTGATGAGCTGTTTCTGTGCGGGTGACGCCTGGTAGAACGTGTACTTCGTGTGACTGACGAGCCCGTTGAGCCCCGTGAGCCAATCGCTTACCTGGGATTGCAAGGACGCCTTCATCTTCACGTTGACGTAGATGGCGTGGATGTGGCGCGCCTCCGTTGCGGGCCAGCCGTCCTTGCCTGGATCGCGAAAAAAAGCGGCAAATCCGTGCGTCGTCAGGTCATTGATGAGCACCTTCACCTGAGCGTTGGTGAGCGTCTTGACGGAGAGGTCGGTCGCGGCAGAGTAAGCGTAACCGTCGATGGTGCCGTCTTTTCCGTGCGTGCCCGCGGAGGCGGCAGCGTCGCCGATGGTTTGCGTGATAAGGCCGGCCGTGATGCCGATGCAGCGGAGCTCGTCGGACGCAGCGGGCGCGAGACCATATTTCAGCTGAGCCTTATGGGCGCACGCCGGGAGCACGAGCTGGCAGAAGTCATCGCTGCCGGCGGCGACGAAACAACCGTGTTCGCAGGGTGTCGCGTCGCTGGCCGGACCGGGGCCATCACAGCGGTAGAGGGTGTCTGCGACGCCGTTCGCAACCTTGTCATTCGCGCAATAATGCCCAGCTTTTGCTGATGATTCGCACGTTGGCAAGAGTGCTGCCTGGCCACCGGTGCCGCCTTCGCCGCTGGGGCTTCCGGTCGTTGATGCGCCGCCGAACCCGCCGAACCCGCCGGCTCCCGCGAGGTCGACGGTGCCGCCACCCGACGCGACGGACTCCGAGTTCGGGACACCGCTTACGTCGCCCGAGCCGCACGCCGTCAGCGCCCCAAAGAGCGCGGCCACGAGCCCAGCTTCGAGACCATACGGTGTGGCCCTTTTTACGCGCGGTGGGTCCAGCATGTCGGCCCCCTCAGCTTCTCGCGTAAAGGTGAATGGTGCCAGCGGCTTCTTCGGCCATGGCGAGGGTGGCGTCCCGCTCCGGGTGCCGGACGACGATGTTGCCATCCCCGAGGAAAGTTTTCGTCCAGTCACGCCGCTGGGCTCCCATCGGCAGAATATCGAGCCGCGCGACGTGGCGTCGGTGCTTGGCGAGAAAGGCGTCGAGTCCTTGCGAGCCGGCGATCCGGCCCTGGCCCTTGGCGCGCTTGAACACGATGGCGGCGTGGTACTTTTGCTCCGGCGGTGTCGTCACCTCACCTAGGACGACGGCGCGTGCCCACTCGACAAAGAGATCGACGTCGCCAGCGTAGTTCATCAGGTCCACCATGTTGGCACCGGGGGCACGGCACGCAATCTCTCCAAAGACGGGCGGGCCGTTTGGCGACCGGAACCATTCCATGTGCGTGAAGCCAGTCGTCATACCGAGCGCCGTGAGCGCCTTGCGACCCAT
>CANMZR010000212.1 GCA_947502375.1 Polyangiaceae bacterium | reverse complement strand
GGCCTGTTTTATAGAGCTGAGACTCACAAGCGCTCGGGGTCCCAGGCGCTTGCCCTTCGGGATTACAAGCACGTCGTTCATTTGAATCCACGAAATATCGACGCCGCACGCGAAGTACGCTTTCACGAGATGCGTCACCCGAAGCCCGGGGCGGCAAAGCCAACCCCGTCGGCATCGCAAGCCAGCGGCGTCTTCGGAAAGCTCTTCAAGAAAGGGTGACCGCGGAAGAACGCAAGGCGCCGCTGGAGCAAGCCAGCGCCTTACTTGTTGTCACGCTTCGCACGAACCACGCGGTACTGCTGTTCACGGGCCGAGCGCTCGCCGATCGCTTTACGACGGGCGTCGGCAGTTCGCGTGTAATCCGGAGCACGGGTGTGCGTCGAAACGTAGGCAGAATACGCTCCCCACGCCTGCACGGACTGATCCCAAACGGTCTTCAACATCTCACCAAAATCTCCGGTCGTGGCGACGGTGGGCGTGAGCGACGCTTTCCGTTCGAGGAGCTCGGCGCGGACGAACATCAACTTCGCCTCGACGGGCTCCGTCCCCTTTTTTGATCGACCTTTCTCGACGATCTCGAGCACGTCCGAATCACGTTTTGCCTGCGCGAGCAGCAAGTATCCGCGCGCGTCTTCGGGGCTCATCACGATGAGTTCTTCAAAGACCGCTGCCGCGCCGGCCCAGTCCTTCTGGGCCGCCAGCTCTTTGCCGTGGGCCACTTTCTCCTCGTACGGACTGATGCCGCGCAGATTCTCGGGGTCCTTCGGAACCACCTTCTCCGCCTTGGCGTTCCCGGCCTCGCTTGGAGCCTTGGCACGAGGCTCCGCAGCGAGGGCGGCGGCCGAAGAAAGGGTCAAAGCGCTGAGCAGCGTCGCGAACACAAAACGCATGGCCGAAGCTTACACGAACTTGCGCGCAACGGGCGGCTCGGCTGACCAATCGTAAAAACCCTTGCCGGACTTTTTACCAAGCCAGCCCGCGCGAACCATCTGCCGCAGAAGTTGTGGCGGCCGAAACTGTTCGCCAACCTCTCGATGAAGATGCTCGAGAATGGCAAGGCGCACATCGAGTCCGACGAGATCTCCGAGCTTCAGCGGACCCATCGGGTGGCGGTAGCCGAGCTCCATCGCGCGATCGATGTCCTCGACCGATGCCACGCCGCTTTCCAGCATTCGGATGGCTTCCGCACCGATAGCGACGCCCAATCGGCTCGTCGCAAACCCTGGGGAGTCGTTCACGAGAATCGAGGTTTTACCGAGCATTTTCGCAAAAAACTGACAGCGCTCGATGACGGCCTCCGAGGTATGGAGGCCGCGCACAATCTCGAGCAGCGGCATCGCCGGCGGGGGATTGAAAAAGTGCAGACCGATCGTGCGCTCACCCGCCCCAAGTCTCTCGCCGAGCTCGGTGACGGATAAACTCGACGTGTTCGTACCGAGAATCGCGGTGGCTGGAGCCGCTCTCGCAATCACGGAGAGGACCTCGACCTTGAGGACCAACTGCTCGGGGACGGCCTCAATGGCCAGATCGATGCCGTCCGCGGCGGTCGCAAGCTCACCGCTCGCGTGAAGCCGACTCACGATCGCCAAGCGCTCGGCCGAGTCGAGTTTGCCCTGGGCCACGCGGCGGTCGAGCGACTCGATGATGGACGCAATCGCGCGCTCCGCCAGGCCGATGTTCACGTCGCAGAGCCGCGTTACAAGCCCAGCGGCAGCCGCGACCTGCGCGATCCCCCGGCCCATCGTTCCCGTGCCGACGACGAGCACGGTTTTCACGGATGCATCCCCGTCGGGGCCCGGTTCACGGCCGGAGGAGCGGCACTCGGCACCGCAGAACTCGACGGGGCCGCTTCACCGGCGCTCACGCTCCCCGTCTGACAGGCTTTTCGACACCAAAACGCACCGAGAGCGAGGAACACGACGACCCCAACGGCAGGCAGCCACATGGGCGTACGTGGCTCGTCCGAAGGCAGTTCGCGAATCGGCTCAGGATCAAAAGTCTCGTGCATGTGCCTATAGGTGCCCCAGTGAAACGAAAATTGGAACAAGAAATCCTGGTAGGGGCGCCACCTTGCGCCTAACATCACGACTCCAAAACTTGAGGAATCGAGCAGAGCCTTGGCGCAAGAAGTGAGGATTGAGGTCGCCGGCGAGACGAACGTCGGTCGCAAGCGCAACCACAACGAGGACAACTTCGCTTTATTGACGGAGTTTGGCCTCTATTTGGTCGCTGACGGAATGGGCGGGCACGCGTCCGGAGAGGTCGCGTCCAAGATGTCCATCGAGGCGCTTGGTGAATTTCTGAACGAAACCTCGGAAGACCCGGAGCGAACGTGGCCCTACAAAATGGACCGCTCGAAGGGGTACGAGGAAAATCGGCTCATCACCGGCGTCAAGTTGGCGAACCTGCGCATCTATCAGACCTCCCAAAGAGACGGAAAAAAGCGCGGAATGGGCACGACCTTCGTGTCTCTCTACGCGGCGGATGATGGGGTTTACATCGCACACGTCGGAGACAGCCGTTGCTACCGCTTTCGGCAAGGGAAGCTCGAAGCGATGACCGAAGATCACTCGCTGCTGAACGACTACATCAAGATGAAGCGGCTCACTCCGGAAGAGATCGAGAGCTTTCCTCACAAGAACGTGATCGTGCGTGCGCTGGGCATGAAAGACACCGTGAAGGTGGACACTCGGTACGAAGTTCCGGAGATCGGCGACACGTTCTTGCTCTGCTCCGATGGGCTCGCGGGCCCCGTGTCCGACGCAGAGATCGAGGAAATTCTGGCCACATCCACCGGTGATATCAAAGAGACCGCGTCGAAACTCATCGAGCGCGCGAACTTGAACGGTGGCCCGGACAACATCACCGCTGTGCTCGTTCGCTGGACCGCGGGGTAGCCTTGTTATTTGGCCCTCGATTCTGACGAATCGAGGGCGGGGCGCCGTTATTTGGCCCTCGATTCTGACGAATCGAGGGCGGTGCGCCGAGTCAGAGATTCACCCCACCAAAAACGTATCAACAGCCCCGGAACAAGAAGAATGCTCGCGCGCTAGACGCGGTGAATGGCGTATGGGCCGAGCAGGAGCCAGGTGGCGATGAGTGCCAGTAAGATGACCGCAGCCGTCAGCAAATAGGTCTCGCGCGGTGTCGGGGCGGTCCCCCACCCATCGGAAAAATACTGACCCTTCGATTCGTCGCGCAAGCGCCGCTGCACGTCTTTCAAGACGCTGCTCGGTGCCACCACGGACTCGCGCTCGGTCGCGCGACGGAGCCAGTCACGAACGTCCACCTCGTCGAAGGTCCGCGGCTCGAGACCCACTTCGGTGGACTCAGCCTCGTCGGAATCGCCCGTGGCAGCGAGCGCCTCGCCGTCGCTGCCAGGGGGGCTCGTCAACGCCGGCTCTCGGTCCGTTTCGTCACTCATTCGTTCACCTTTCCTACGACACGTTTCGCCATCACACGCTCGAGCTTCTCTCGCAGTTGCGCACGACCTCGGTGGATGCGGCTCTTGACCGTCCCTATCTGGAGTCCCATGACCTCAGCTATCTCTTCGTACGCAAGTTCTTCGACATCGCGCAAGATGACCACCTGTCGCAAGTCGAGGTCGAGCAGCTCAATGGCCTCCCGAACGGCCTCGACGACCTGACGCTCTTCGAAGGCATGGTCGGGTCGCGCAATGGCCCCCACGCTGAGTCCGGCGCCACCGCTCAGCGCATCTAGGTCTTGGTAATCGACGAGGTCGTCGTGGCGGCGGCTGTGGCGTCGCGCGTCGTAATTCATCTTATTTTTGCAGAGATTCACGGCGATCCGGAAAACCCAAGTCGAAAGCTTCGCCTCGCCGCGGAAAGAATCAACGCTGCGAAAGACCTGGACGAACACATCCTGGGTCACCTCCTCCGCATCGGCTCGACGGCCAAGCATGCGGACCGAGAGCGCGAACACTCGGCGCTCAAACAAGAGCACCAACTCGTTGAATGCGCTCTCATCGCGAGCGACGAGGCGCGCAACGAATCTGGCCTCATCATCACCCATCACGATGCGACACCCTAACACCGAGAACGTCCCGTTCGGAGCCTTGCCGGCGGCCGTGGAGGAACCGCTCCGTCGGGGGCACCGCCGGCACCGTCAGGCCAGCCGCGCGGAGACCGCTTCGGCCACGCGAATTCCGTCAAGAGCCGCACTGACAATTCCGCCGGCAAAGCCCGCTCCCTCGCCCGTTGGGAAAAGGCCAGGCAACTGGCTGGATTCGAGCGACGTCGGGTCCCGAGGGATGCGTACCGGCGAGCTCGTCCGCGACTCCACGCCGATGAGCACGGCATCCTCCGTGAGATAGCCGCGCAAGGTTCGATCAAAACGCCGCAAGGCTTCGCGCAGTTTCTCGGCGAGCGGAAGGCGACCGGCCGCGAGGACCTCGCTCAGGTCGGTAGCGACAAGACCCGGGATGTAGCTCGATGGCGGCAGCGTGGTCGAGCCACGACCCGCCACGAAATCGGTCACGCGAGTCGCGGGAGCCTTTAGCGAGGACCCGCCGGCTACGAAGGCTGCTCTTTCGAGAGCCGTCTGCAATTGAACGCCCGCAAGTGGGCCGTCGTACCCAACCGCCGCGAGATCCTCGAGTTCCACAGAAACCACGAAACCCGAATTTGCGAAGGGAGAATTGCGCTTTGCGAGACTCATGCCGTTGACGACAAGCGCGCCTGGCTCCGTCGAGGCCGGTACCACCCAGCCACCCGGACACATGCAAAATGAGAACACGCCACGCTCATCGACGGTCGTTGCCAGTCGATAAGCCGCATTCGGTAAGCGTGGATGGCCCGCATCCCGCCCGTATTGAATGCGGTTGATGAGGGGCTGCGGGTGCTCGATTCGAACACCCAGCGCAAATGCTTTCGCTTCGAGTTGAACCCCTGCTCGCTGGGCCATGGTGAAGACGTCACGCGCCGAATGGCCAGTGGCCAGGACCACTGCACGCGCCTGAAGCTCGGTCCCGTCTTGGAGGCGCACCCCCGCAATCCGACGGGCGCTCCCCTGACCCTCGACGAGCAACTCGGTGACGCGCGCGCCGAACCGAAATTCGACGCCGACCGCCTCGAGCCGCTCGCGGATGCTCGTCACTACTTTGGGTAATCGATTCGAGCCGATGTGCGGCCGCGCGTCCGTGAGAATGGCTTCGGGAGCACCGTGAAGCGCCAGCACCTCGATGACGTCGCGCACGTTGCCGCGCTTGTGCGCTCGCGTGTAAAGCTTGCCATCGCTGTACGTGCCGGCTCCTCCTTCGCCGAAACAGTAGTTGCTGTCGGCGTCGACGAGTCCGCGTTGATTGAGACCTCGCAGGTCGAGCCGTCGTGGTTGCACTTGTTTGCCGCGATCGACGACCGTCGACGCAATGCCACGCCGGGCCAACTCGTAAGCGCAAAACATCCCGGCCGGGCCATCGCCGACGATGACAACAGGTGCCGGGCGCGTGACCTCGCGGGGTCTGACGCCGCCAAGCTCACCGCGTTCGGCGACGGAGCCTAAACCGAGCAACAGCCGGAAACGAACGGTCGCGTCGCGGGCGTCGATCGAACGACGCAGCACCGCCACCTCGGGCAGGTGCTCGGCCGCGACACCGAGACGTCGTGCCACCGCATTCCGCAGGGAGCCCTCGTCGTCGGGCTCGTCGAGTCCGAGCTCGATGGTGATTTCTTCGGGAAGCCCGCGCGCCATGAGTTCGCCACCAAGTTCCTCTGGCTACGAGCGAAAGAAGCCCGGTCGGAAAAGGAATGTCGCAGTGGGTTCCGGCACGTGGATTCGAACCACGATTCGAGGATTCAAAGTCCTCTGTCCTGCCTTTAGACGATGCCGGAGAAGGCGCGCATGGTACCACAGGGTAGGCTCCCACTCCAACGGTCCGATCCTAAGAGCGAAACGCAAGGGCGCTTTTGAGGCGTGGGGCTCGATTAGCGCCAGCGCTCACGCCACCAGATTCGTTCCTGTTCCACCGTGCGCGTCCGAATCCGGGCGGACACAAGCCGGGCATGTTCGGCCACGTCCACAGCGACGCGGTGTGCGCGGGGGACGTCCCCACGTCGAGCCTGCGGCGCGTGAAGGACGCACCAAGTTCCCACGAGCGCGAGGACGACAAGCGCCCCAGTGACGCAAAGGAATCGGAGCGTCACGCGGCGGCCAATCATGCGGCGTGACCGCACATACAGGTCCCTGGCACGAGCGGCGCGGCGGCCCACGAAAGCCCAAGAAATAGGACCTATTGCGACGAATCGACGGGCG
Organism: Polyangiaceae bacterium; assembly: GCA_947502375.1. GTDB lineage: Bacteria > Myxococcota_A > Polyangia > Polyangiales > Polyangiaceae > SYFR01. The sequence continues at coordinate 2,006 of CANMZR010000212.1, read as the reverse complement.
CCGGTCGTCACGAATCGACGCGTCTCGACCCGCCATCGGGCAGGCTCAGGCTTTGGTAGCGGCAGGCGCCGCACCCGAATTTCGGAACGGTCGGGCACCGAAACGCTGGCTTCGTCCTCGTCGTCGGTGAGCTCGGGCACATCCGCTATCGCCGCCCAATGTCCGAGGCCATCCCGCCACACCGGCGTGGCAGGTCCAAGGTCTCCGCGCGCGAGAGCCATCCAGACTTGCCGTTTCGAAAGACACGCGAGCGACCCGTCCACTTCGACGCACCACTGGTCGAGTTCCTGGGGCTCCTCGGCGTCCCATGAATCCAAACCGCGAAGCTCCGACAAATCGTCGGACCTGCGGAGAATTCGCTCGGCCGCGCCCATGTTGGACGGTGTTCCATGACGGCTTCGAGCAGGCCAACTTATCGACCCAGATAAATACCGCCGCCGCGCCTCGATCGAGAGCGCGCTCCGGCCCCTTTCGAGGTGGGTACCCGCTCAGCGCCGCGGCTGGGGTCGTAGGGTATCCGTTCCCATGAACGCCCGGAGGCATTCAGGCACCAGCACGGAGCCGTCCGCCCGCTGCCCCTGCTCGAGGATCGCTATCAGCGTGCGCCCGACCGCGAGCGCGGAGCCGTTCAAGGTGTGGACCAGACGCGGCTTGTCACCCTTCTGAGGCCGGTAACGAATCTTGGCGCGGCGAGCCTGAAAATCACCGCAATTGGAGCAACTCGAGATCTCTCGGAATTTATTTTGGGACGGTAGCCAGACCTCCAGATCATAGGTTTTGGCCGCGGAAAACCCGATGTCGCCGGCGCACAGGGCGAGCCTTCGATAATGCAGCCCGAGGCGTTCGAGCACCGTCTCCGCATGGCGCGTGAGAACTTCGAGTTGCTCGTAAGAGTTCTCGGGTTCGCAAAAACGAACGAGCTCAACCTTGTCGAACTGATGTTGCCGAATCATCCCCCGTACGTCTTGTCCGTAGCTGCCGGCTTCACTTCGGAAACAAGGCGTGTACGCCGTGTACGCCAGTGGAAAAACGTCGCCGTCGAGAATTTCGTCGGCGTGCAGGTTGGTCAGTGGAACCTCGGCCGTCGGGCTCAAGTAGAGGTCGTAGTTGCGCTCGGGGTCGCTCTTCCTGGTCTTGAAAAGGTCCTCCTCGAACTTCGGCAACTGCCCCGTTCCAAACAAGGACTCCCCCTTGACGAGGAAGGGCGGAAGCACCTCCGTGTAGCCGTGCTCCGTCGTGTGCAGTTCGAGCATGAAGTGAATGAGGGCACGCTCGAGCCGAGCCGCATCGCCCCAAAGGACCGTGAACCGAGGGCCGGAAAGCTTTGTGGCGCGCTCGAAGTCGAGCAGGCCTAGTTCGGTCCCGACGTCGTAGTGCGGCTTCACCGAGAAGGGCTGCTCGGGGGCGTTACCCCAGACCTTGACCACCACGTTATCCGCATCGCCAGAGCCGTCCGGAACGGTCTCAGCCGGCAGGTTCGGGATCCGCGCGAGAAGTTCTTGCAGCTCCGCTTCGCAAGCCGTGGTGCGCGTCTCGAGTTCCTTTACGACAGCGCTGAGGACCTTGAGTTCGTCCCGACGCGCGGCAAATTCGGGCGAGTTCTTGTCAGCCCGCGCCATTTCCTTGCTGGCGACGTTGCGCTCCGATTGTTTTTGCTCGGACTCGGCAATCAGCCGGCGACGTTCTGCGGCGAGACTTGTCAATGGCTCGAGTTGAGCTGCCGCCGCGGGGGAACGACGCATAAGACTTGCGCGAACCCCGTCGAGTTGTTCCACGACCTGACGCACATCCAGCATCGGCGCGTCATAGCATCAGCGGGCCTTTGCCCCGGCGCGTATTTACAAATGGCTACCTCGTTTCGTGGTAGCCTACGGGCGCTGTAATTTAGCCATGGACGTCACCTGCGACCGCTGCAAAACCCGTTACGACTTCGACGCTGCCCTCGTTTCGAGCCGTGGCACGACCGTAAAATGCACGAGCTGCGGCCATCAGTTCCGCGTGTTTCG
>CANMZR010000211.1 GCA_947502375.1 Polyangiaceae bacterium | reverse complement strand
GCTAGTGACGGCACCTGAAACGATGTACAGGTAAGGTTCGTGCTGTCGGCTCACCTGCGACGGCGCGGCATTGCCGATGAAGAAAAACTACGTTCTCGATGCCAACGTCGTCCTCCACGATCCCCACGCGATCTTTAAATTCGAGGACAACAACGTCATTATTCCGATCTACGCGATCGAGGAAATTGACAAGTTCAAGCGCGAGCAATCGGAGCGGGGTCTCAACGCCCGCACCATCGCCCGCGTGCTCGACGAGGTGAGGCCGAAGGACGGGACGCTGTCGAAACCGGTTCAAACGAAGACCGGCGGGACGCTCTGGATCGCCGTGCCAAAGAAGCGCCACGAGCTGGGAGTCGGCCTCGAATCCAACTCGCTCGACCACGCCATCCTTGCGACGGCCATCGACATCCGCGATCGCAACCCGTCGATCCCGACGATCTTCGTGACCATGGACACGAACCTCCGCATCCGCGCAGATGCGATCGGCGTCACCTCACAAACCTACGAAAACGTTCGTGTACACGACATCGACGTCGAGCAGACCGTGATCGACCTCATGGTGTCCCCGGCCGAGATCGACGCGTTCTTTCGAGATGGTCAGGTGCCGCTTGAAAACCCCGCGCTCTACCCCAATGCCGGCGTGCTGCTTCGCAACGAGCAATCGCGCAACCACACGGCCCTCGGCCGCTACGACGGCGTTCGCAAGTGCGTCCGTGCCCTCCGAGTCCCGCGCGAAGGCGTCATGGGCGTGCGCCCGCGCAACAAAGAACAGAGCATCGCGCTCGATCTTTTGCTCGACGACGAGGTGGCACTCGTATCGCTCTTCGGGAAGGCTGGCACTGGCAAAACACTGCTCGCACTCGCCGCCGGTATTCAGCGAACGACGGTCGACCGCACGTACACACGGATGCTCGTCAGCCGACCGATCATGCCGCTTGGACGTGACATCGGACACCTTCCAGGCACCGTGGAAGAGAAGCTAAACCCGTGGATGCAGCCGATCTTCGACAACCTTGAGCAATTGTTTTTGCAAGGAAAAGGCGAACGCGAGCACACGCGCTCCTACGCGAGTCTGATCGAGAGCGGGCTGATCCAGATAGAGCCGCTCACGTACATCCGCGGCCGCAGCTTGCCCCGGCAATACTTGATTGTCGACGAAGCGCAGAACCTCACCCCACACGAAGTGAAGACCATCATCACTCGGTCCGGTGAGGGTACAAAGGTCGTGCTCACGGGGGATCCGCAGCAGATCGATCATCCCTACGTGGATCATGCCTCGAACGGATTGACCGTGGTGGCACAACGCTTCCGAAATGAGCGCCTCGCCGGTCACGTCGGCCTCAGCAAGGGCGAGCGCAGTGAACTCGCCGAGCTGGCGACGAACCTCCTCTGAGACGCGGCCGCGAATGCCGTCGCTCAGGAACGAGCTTCCGTCATGGGAACCTGCGGTCGCAGCGGAGCTCATGCGAGCCCAGCGGAATGTGCACCTCATCGGCCGCACGACGCCAAGCAACCTCACCGAGGAGCTCGTACGACTCGAAGGCTGCTTTCGTAAAAACACCGAGCCGACGCTGCGTTTTACTTACGAAAGTGCGCCCCCCGGACCGCTCGAACGTGAGCTCTCCGAGCTGGGCGACAAGCTCGACTCCATCGCCGAGCCACTCGCCCTCACCTATGCCGCCAGGGCCCGAGAACTCGCGCTGGAACAAAGTCTCTGCACCTCGGTCGGACAGCTCGGATTCTGGTCGAAAGCGCGCCGACGTTTCACGACCCACGAACTTCCCGACCCCCGCGCAGACGCTCTCGCCGATGCTTGGCTAAGCTCTCAGGAGCTCCAAGAAGACGGCGCACACCCGGCCTCGGGGAGCCTGAGCGATGATGAACAGAATCCGGAGAGCCTCGTGCAGCGTATGCGGAGCGCGGTCGGCGCACGCCGCTTGCCATTTCGGGTGCTGGTGAGCGACCGGCTCTCAGCACTCGCCGCGACGGGAAATGGCGTCATCTGGGTAGCGAGCGGCCGCCGGCTTTTGCCGGAGGCGGTCGCCCGCACGGTGCTCCACGAAGTCGACGGTCATGCGTTGCCGCGCTCGCTTGCGGACGGGCTCGCACTTGGCTTGTTTCGCCTCGGCTCGGCGGGAGGCTCGGACGACCAGGAGGGGCGCGCACTCGTTCTCGAAGACCGTGCGGGGTTTCTTCAAAACGAACGGCGCCTTGAGCTGGCCCGGCGGCACCTCGCGTGCCGTCGCGTCGAAGCCGGTGAACCTTTCGGCTCGACGGTCGACGCCCTCACCCACGTCGGAACGCCGCTCGCTACCGCGCTTCGCATCGCCGCCCGTGCCCATCGTGGCGGCGGCCTCGGCCGTGAAGCTGTGTACTTGCGGAGCTACTTGCGTGTGAGCGACGCGCTAAACGCCCAACCCTCGCTCGACGAAGTGCTGGGAAAAGGCCGTATTTCGGTCACAGCGGCCCCGTTGGTTGCTCCCTGGCTTCACCTTCCCTCCCATTCATGATTGATTCGTGAGAGATATCGAACGCGCGGCCAGAAGATTTCTCTATGGAAAACTCGCTCATGAAAACCCTGGTCGCCGCTATCGTCGTCCCCGTAGCTTTCGCAGTCGCGTGCGGCTCTGCCGAGAACGCGTTGACCTCGACGAGTGGCAACACCGGTAGCGGAGGCGCTGGCAACCTCAACGGCTCCGGGGGACTCGACATCGCATCGACGGGCAACGGCGGCAGCGGCGGGGGACTCGACGAAAATACCGCATGCGCCAAGCAAGAAGCCGTGGCGACGCTGAAGACGGCACCGGTCGACATTATCATTGTCGTCGACAACTCCGGCAGCATGACCGAGTCGATCGGCGGGATTCAAAAAAATATCAACGACAGCTTCGCGAAGATCATCGATGCGAGTGGCATTGACTACCGGGTGATCCTCCTCGCCCGCCACGGCCAAAGCTCCAGCAGTCAATCGGTGTGCATCGAAGCTCCGCTATCGGGGATCCCGGTGGGAGGCTGCGCGGCGCCTCCGGCCATGCCCGTCAACAACCCGCCAAAGTTTTACCATTACAGCCAGGAGGTCAGCAGCCACGACGCACTCTGCCAAGTCCTGCGAACGTACACGGCAGCCGACGAGCATAAACTCGCACCGAATGGCTGGAAAGCATGGCTGCGCCCCGATGCTTTCAAGCTCGTCGTCGTGGTCACGGACGACAACGCGAACTGCACGGTGAACGGCAAGACCTACTCCGAAGGCGGAACGAATCCCATCAAGGCGACGGCGTTGGCAGCGCAATTCGATCTCGATTTGCTCGCCCTCGATCCGGCTCAGTTTGGCACTGCCATGAAGCGCAACTACCGGCTCTACAGCATCGTGGCGATCGCGGACAAAGACCCCAAGAATCCGGCAACCCCGTGGCCTCCGAGCGACCCTTTGAACGTGCTGAAGTGCGGAAACAACCCCAGTCCAGGCCTCGGCTATCAGGCGCTGAGCATTTTGACCGAGGGGCTCCGCTTTCCGATCTGTTCTCTCAACAACTACGATTCGATCTTCAAGGAGCTTGCCAAGGGTGTCATCTCGGGTGCCGGCTTGAGCTGCAATTTCCCGATCCCCGCAGCGCCGGCGGGTGAGCTCATCAACCGCGACTCGATCGTCGTGACGTTCACGCCGGGAGATGGGTCGGGCACGCAAAACTTCTCACAAGTTGCGTCCGAAGCCGAGTGCGCGGCCGGAAAATTTTATCTCAGCGCCGACGAGATCCAATTGTGCAAGGACACCTGCGACACCGTGGGAATGGACAAGGACGGTAAGATCAAGATCCTGTTTGGCTGTATTGGCGTCAGCAACTGACGTGCCTTGACGTCCGTAACTTGAAAGCCTCGGCGGCGAGCAATGACAGCCGTCAACTGGCCTCGCGTGCAAAGATCGACGTGAGCGCCACCGTGCCGACGTAGCCGAGGAAGCTTCCCGTGGCGAGCCGCGTCGCATGCCACACCGGGTGGACTCCGTGGTCTTGTAAGACCACATCGAGCACCAGCAAGCATGCGGCGAGGAGCAGTGCTACCCGCGCGGTCCGAAGTTCAATTCTCGGCCAGGCCACGAGTGCACCGAAGGCGCCCCCGGCAAATAGGCCCGCACAGCGGCTGCACACGGGCATCGCAATACCCAGGAGCTGAAGCGTGCGTTCGGGTCTTCTGTGACACACCAATGCGAATGGCAATCCGAGCCATTCGCCCACCGCCCCGAGGGGCAATTCGAAACGGAGGATCGGTAAGAGCCATGGCGACACGCCGACGAGCACGAGGCAGACGCGGGCGATTCGATGCGCAGGGTGCGATGTTCCCGCCGCAGTCATCGCTCGTTTTTCGGTGAGTCCTTGGGACCGAGGCGTTGCATCACCTGTTTCAGGTCATCCCACACGTCGCGCTTTTTTTCGGGTGAGCGCAAAAGATAGGCAGGGTGGAAGGTGGGCATCAGTGGAACCCGCCCATTGAACAATCGCCAGGTGCCACGCATTCGGGTGATCGCAGCAGCGGAGCCAGTCAGACTTTGCACGGCAGTGGCCCCGAGAGCGACGATCGCCTGTGGCTCGAGCAGCTTCAATTGGCGGTCGAAAAAGGGGCGGCAAGCGGCCAGCTCGGCGGCATTCGGTTTGCGGTCCTCGGTCGGCTCGTGGCTCTCGAAAGGCCGACATTTGACCAGATTCAGGATGTAAACGTCGTCACGGCCGTAGCCCATGGCGACGATCATTTTGTCCAGCAATTGCCCGGCAGCCCCGACGAACGGTTCGCCCTGAAGTTCCTCCTCGGTGCCCGGTCCTTCGCTCACGAACACGAGTGCCGCGTCCGGATTGCCGCGTGCGAAGACCGTACGAGTGCGCCCCGCGTGGAGTGGGCAGCGCGTGCACGTGGCCACTTCGTCCGCGAGCACGGTCAGCTGACGACGGCGTTCTTCGGGCGACAAAAGGACGCGCACAGGCGGCCGTGCAGAGGCGGGCGAAGGCCCATCGGATGCGGGTGCTTGCCCAACGCTAGCCACGCCGGAAGCTGCCACCCATGGGGACTCGGCGGCCACCCGCGTCGAGGCTCTCGGAGTCGTCGCTAGTGGATGTGGAGCTACTGGAGTCGAGGCTACCGTACCCTGCGCTACCGTACCCTGAGCACGCACCGTGCTTGGAGCCAGTGCCGCTGGCACACGGCCAAGCAGACCTTCGACGCCGCTGTCCGCCAACGCCTCGACGTGCGCGCGCAACGCTCGGACGATCTCGGTAAGCTCACGTCGCGTGTCCATCTCGTTCTCGATACGGCCTTCACCAAAGAGCCAAAGAGCCAAAGAGCCTCCCCGAGGAGACCGTTATCGAAGACTCAGTGCCCGTCGTGGGCGACCAGCCACCGCTCTGCTTCAAGCGCCGCCATGCAGCCGGTGCCAGCCGCCGTGATCGCCTGACGATAGACCCAGTCCTGCACGTCACCTGATGCGAAAACACCGGGAACGCTGGTCGAAGTCGTACCGGGCTGAACCTTCACGTAACCGTTCGGATGAAGTTCGAGCTGGTCTTTGACGATATCCGTCAACGGCGTATGACCGATCGCGACGAACAGGCCTTCCGTGTCGTGCCGAACGACCTCGCCCGTCTTCAAGTTTTTGATGGCGACCCCGGTCACTTTGTTCTGGCTGACGTCGAAAACGTCCACGACCGCCGATGAGAGCATGAGCTTGATCTTCGGATTCGCGCGCACGCGATCCTGCATCGTCTTGCTCGCGCGAAAGTCGTCACGCCGATGCACGAGCATGACCTCGGGACACAGACCCGCCAGGTAGCTCGCCTCCTCCATGGCGGTGTCGCCGCCACCGACGACCGTGACCCGCTTGCCTTTGAAGAGTGGACCGTCGCATACCGCGCAGGCCGAAACACCGCGGTTTTTCAGCTTTTCCTCGTTTTCCAGGCCAATATAATTCGCACGCGCGCCGGTCGAGAGAACGATCGTCTTCGCGAGGTAGAGCTGACCGTCCGACCACACCTTGAAAGGACGTGACGAAAAGTCGACCTTCTCGACATCCTGGGTGATGAGCTCGCAGCCTTGGTGCTCGGCCTGGCCCCGAAAGCGGCCCATCAACTCCGGACCGGTGATGGGTTCGATGAAGCCTGGGTAGTTCTCGACCTCGGTCGTGAACATCAACTGTCCCCCGGGGATGAGGCCGCCGGCATTGAAACCCTCGAAGCACAGGGGCTTCAGATTCGCGCGCGCGGCATAGATCCCCGCGGTGAGGCCGGCCGGGCCGGAGCCGATGATGATCACGTTGCGGACTTCTGGAACGCTCATGCTTTGGCGTGTACCCCCATTGCGGCGAGGCGTCGAGTCCGCGAGGAACGGCCATGCGGTGACAGCCAGGACCGGTGCTGTTAAGCCTCCTCTGGCTGTGTATCAGGCTTTTTTTCGCCATGTCCTCACGCGAATTCCCGCGGAGACCGCGCATCACCTCGCCTTCGGTGGATTGCGTGCGTTGATGGCCGTTCCTGGGGTCCTTGCACTCTGTCGCCGTACGCTCGCTCCCGCGACACCGAGCCTCGTCGTGCGCGCGCTGGGGCTCGAGTTTCCGGGGCCGCTCGGACTCGCCGCTGGCTTTGACAAGAACGCACTCGCACCGGACGCGCTCGGGGCGCTCGGTTTTGGGTTTGTCGAAATCGGAACGGTGACGGCCCACGCTCAGACGGGCAACCCGAAACCAAGACTGTTTCGGCTTCCAAAGGATCGCGCGCTCATCAACCGATTGGGCTTCAACAACCGCGGCGCCGCCGCCGCTGCCGCTCGTCTTGCGAGACGGCACGGGGGAGCGACGATTGTGGGCGTCAACATCGGCAAGACCAAGGTCGTTCCCGATAGCGAAGCGTCCAATGATTATGCAGAGAGCGCGCGCGTTCTCGCTCCCTACGCTGATTACTGCGTGGTGAACGTGTCGTCGCCGAACACGCCCGGATTGCGTTCGCTTCAACAAGCCTCGGCCTTGCGGCCCATCCTCTCGAGGGTTCGCGATTCACTCGACAAAAGCTCGCCGGCGCGACGAGTCCCGCTCCTCGTGAAGGTGGCGCCCGATCTCGCGAACGACGACGTCGACGAGGTCACGGAGCTCGCTCTCGAGCTTGGGCTGGATGGCATCGTCGCGACGAACACGACGATTCGGCGAGCGCCGCTTTCGAGTCCACGCGAGGCCATCGACAGCGCTGGCGCCGGCGGGCTCAGCGGACCACCGGTACGTGAGCGGGCCATCGAGGTCCTGGCGCGAATTGCAGAAAAAGCAGAGCGACGCCTGGTGATCATCGCCACGGGAGGCATCGAAACGGCCGCGGATGCGCTCCTGCGCCTCGACACAGGAGCGACGCTGCTCCAGGCGTACACCGCGTTCGTTTACGAAGGGCCGCTGTTTGCGGCGCACCTTCATCGAGACCTGGCGCACCTGCTCCGCGCTCGAGGCGACACCTGCGCCGACCTCACTTCCGTCACCAGCACGGGTCCCTTGCTAGCCAAGCCTCGTCGCAAAGGTTAGGCTCGGCTCATGCCGACACCGTGCCCACTGGCATCGAAAACGCCGTGCTCACTGGCATCGAAAACGCGGAGCTCGTCGGTGGCGTCGCCGGGTGCGGGACTTACCGAGTGAGGGCGGCTTGATGGATGCGAACACGCGCCTCATCACGATTGGACCGAGCCATTACTGCGAGAAAGCTCGCTGGGCGCTCGAACGTGCGGGGATCGGCTACTCGGAAGAGCCCCACGCGCCTTTGGTGCACTGGCTCTTCACGTACGCGGTGACCCGCACGCGCACGGTTCCGGTGCTTCTCACGGACCGTGTGCGACTGACGGACTCAACCGATATTCTGCGTTTTTCCGACCAATTCGTCCCTCCCGAAGCGCGGCTCTTTCCGACCGATGAACCGCTCGCGAGCGAAGTCGCGGCACTCGAGGCGCGCTTCGACCACGAGCTCGGGCCGCTCACCAGGCGTCTCGCCTATTGTTACCTCACCCGAGACCGGGACCTCTTCCTCTCGCTCTTCGCGAAGGCCTTGCCGCCGATCGAACGCCTGCTCGTCACCCGGGGAGAACGCGTTCTGCGCGCCGCACTTGCCAAGGCGTTCAAGGTCTCGCCTGAGGCCGCTCAGCGACTGCGACAGAAGTTGCACGGGCTGTTCGGGGAGCTTTCCAAGAAGCTCGAGGACGGGCGCCCTTACCTGACCGGTCCACGCTTCACAGCCGCGGAGCTGACGTTCATCATCCTCGCGGAGCCGGC
>CANMZR010000210.1 GCA_947502375.1 Polyangiaceae bacterium | reverse complement strand
CGCGACACGACGGGACAGTCGATGCTCGCGAAGTACGCGGCCCCCTCGAACTCGCCCGACTCGGGCGGCGTCTACCGACAGAGCATCGGCGTCGTCGATGTCAACTTGCAGGCGAACTTCGACCTATGGGCGAAAGAAGTGGACCAGTCACAAAAGCGCAACGAAGCCACGCCGCCATCTGCACGCGACGTGGTACCCGTCAGCGCCCCCGCCGCCGCTGCCGTCCCGACGTCGGCACCCGTCCCGACGTCGGCCCCCGCCCCGGCGGTTGCCATCCCGGCGATGGCAGACGGGATCGTGAAGGCACCCGACGCCGCAGCGCCAGCGGCACCCGACGCCGCAGCGCCAGCGGCACCCGACACTTCACCCCACTGAGAGGCCACAAAAAAGAAAACGACCCACGTGCCGATTGCGAAGCAGGTGGGTCGAAGTCCGGAGCCTAGCGAAGGATCCAAGCCGGCGACGGAGTCTGGTCCGCCCGCGCCACCTCCCGCCACAGGTTGCGGCGCGAAGGACCAGGGGATGGGCGCTCCGTGCGCCGGCTCACTTGGGACGAACGGCCCAAGTCACGGACCCTTGAGGAAGAATCGCGAATGAGTCCCAAAACGCCCTTGGCCCAGTTCCTCTGTGTCGCCCTCGGGGCCTGCGGTGCCAACGACACCAGCCAGGGTGCAGCGGGCAGCGGCGGCAGCTCGGCGAACGCTGTCGGGAGCCAAGAAAGCTCTGCGTCCACTGGGACGAATGGCACGGGCGGCCTCTCAAAACTGGCCGTACTCCTTCAAGAACTTAACGAAAACACAAGTAAAGCTCTGCAAACTCAAGGGAGCCAAGGTGGCTGGCCCGCCCCGGTTGAAGACGGGTACCTCGTCGTCTCGACGAACCTCGCGCAGACGAATGTTGCCGGGGACTTTTCGGATTGGCAACCCACGAACATGGCTCTTGGCAAGGGCTTTCGGTGGGCCGTCGTGAAAGCGGCACCCGCGAGCCGCTACAAGTTCACCGACGGCGCGAAAAACTGGAATGCCGATCCCTGGTCCCGCGTCTACGGCTACGACGACAACGGCGAGATGAGCTTCTTGCAAGGGTCGAGCGACGCGCATCTGGAGCGGCACTTCGCCGTCGAAGGCGCTGGGCTGGGACCGCGAACCGTCCGGATCTGGTTGCCCAAACTCAAGGCCACGCGCGTTCTCTACGTCCAGGACGGGCAAAATCTCTTCGATCCCGAAGCACCCTGGGGTGGCTGGAACCTCGCATCCGTTGCGCCGTCCGGTGTGATGTTGGTCGGCATCGACAACAGCGCCGCCCGGATGGACGAATACACCCACGTGCCGGACGATCTGGGCGACGGACCGACCGGTGGACACGCCGACGCGTACGCGGCCTTCTTGAACGGCACCGTGCGTTCGCTCATCGCCGCCCGTTACGGCGAGCCCGCGATTGTGGGCGTGATGGGCTCGTCGCTCGGTGGTCTCGTCAGCCTCGCCGTGGCGGATAGCGCGCCCGGTCAATACGCTTTCGCGGCGTCGCTATCGGGCACGCTCGGTTGGGGGTCCATTGGAGCCGGCGTCCACAACGAGACGATGCTCCAACGGTATCAGCAGCACGGACATCGAAAGACCGTGCTTTACGTCGACGCGGGCGGCGGCGGCACGTGCGCGGACAGCGATCTCGACGGCACCGACGACGACGGTGACGGCAGCGACAATTTTTGTGAAAACTTTCAGTTTACGAAGGGGCTCGGGAAACTCGGCTACACCGAGGGCAAGGACCTGTTTACCTTCCATGAGCCGGGCGCACCTCACAACGAAGCCGCCTGGGCGGCGCGGGTCTTTCACCCGCTCGACGTCTTCGCCACAATCCCAACGCCGTGAAACGCCACCTGCTCGTCGCCAACCCCAGCGCACAATCGGGACGCGCTGGCCTCCTCATCGAAGAGGCTCGCGCTGCCATGCAAAGCGCAGGCATGACGGTCGAGTTGTGCACGACCGAGCCCGAGGGCCGCACGGTCGCGAAGGTAAGCGAGTGGGTGAGTTCGGGTGGCATTGACGTCGTCGTTTACCTCGGCGGTGATGGCACGTTTCACGAGGTGGCCACCGCTTTGCTCGATGCGAGCGAAACGACTGGGAAAACCCTACCCCTCGGGATTTTGCCATGCGGTACGGCGAACGATCAGGGACGTTCCTTCGGAATCGAAAAAGGCGCTACGAAGCGAAACATTTCCGTTATCGCGGACGAACACGTGACCCTCCTCGACGTGGGCCGTGTCGAGCAACTCGGTCTGGACGACGCGGTCCTCGCAGCGAGCTACTTCTTCGACTCGTGTTCGTGGGGTGTCTCGTCCGATATTCTCGCGCTTCGAAACCGCCATCGCGCCTTGGTCGCGAACGTTCCGCTCCTGCGCGAGGTCTACCGCGACAAGCTCGTGTATTTCAGCGCGACGATGGCAAAGCTGCTCGCAACCTACGTTGAGCCTGCAAAATTTCGGGCGGAAGTGCTCGCCGATGGACAGCTTCACGTCCTCGATGGGCTGCTCGATCTCATCGTCAGCGCGACCCCGATCTACGCGGGCCACTGGGTACTCGATCGTCATGCCGAGCCCGACGACGGCATCTTCGAGATGATTCCGATGCAGGGGCGGCGCGACTGGATGAGCAAGGCGATGCGCGATCTGGCGGTGAGTCCGTTGTGGCAAGAGCAGCTCGATGCCCTCGGCGTCACGCACTCGCCCACCCTTCGCGGCTCGAGCTTCACGGTCGATCTCTACCGACCCGAGCGCGGAGATCTGCTCGCGCAGGTCGATGGGGACGAATGGCACCGGGGCGACCGCTATCGCGTGAGTGTGCTTGCGCGCCGTCTGCCGGTTCTCACCCCGCGTGACTTCGCGCCGCCGTGGCGCCCGCGCGCACCCGAGGGACGGTAGGCAGGCGCGACGCACCGTGTTACCCCAGTTCATAGAAAACACAGGAGGAACTGCAGTGGCACCGGACACCATCGTCCATCGTTTCCTGAAGCAAGCGGAACTCCGTCCGAACTCACCGGCCTACCACGTGAAAAAGGACGGGCAGTGGAAGCCCACGAGTTGGCGCGGCTACGTCACCGAGACGAAGCTTGCCGCGCGCGCGCTCATGACGCTCGGAGTTGGAAACCGGGACGACGCCGCTGCCGACGGCGATCCAGCCTGTGTCAGCATCATCGGGTTCAATCGCCCCGAGTGGGCGCTGATGGATTTCGCGACCATGGCGGTCGGTGGGGCCCCGGCCGGCATCTACACGACCTGTTCGCCGAGCGAGGTCGCCTACATCGTCGGGCACACCGAGTCGAAGGTCGTGCTCGTGGAAAACGAAGCGCAATGGGCCAAGGTCGCGGGAGCGCGGAGTGAGCTTCCGAAGCTCGAGAAGATCATCCTCATGAAGGGTGCAAAGGCCATCGATTGTCCGATGACCCTCAGCTGGGAGGCCTTCCTCGAGCTAGCGAACAGCACTCCCGAAAGCGAGCTACAAGCCCACATTGACGCGCTCACACCCGCTCGGCTCGCCACCTTGATTTACACTTCCGGCACGACTGGTCCACCCAAGGGCGTGATGCTCAGCCACGGGAACCTCGCGTGGACGGCACAAGCAGCGGCGCGCATCGTTGAAACCGCAACGGCTAGTGACAGCACGCTCTCCTACTTGCCGCTCTCCCACATCGCGGAACAGATGTTCTCCCTGCACTTGCCCGCCACCATCGGCGCACAGGTCTACTTCGCCGAGGCGCTCGAGAAGGTCGCGGAGAACCTTCGCGAGGTGCAGCCGACCTTGCTCTTCGGCGTGCCGCGCATCTGGGAAAAGATGCACGAAAAAGTCGCAGCGAAGCTCGGCGCAGCGAAGGGACTGAAGCTTCGGCTCGCTGACGTGGCGCTCGCCACCGGGCGCGAAGTCAACGAGCTGCTGAACCGCGGCGCCGTGCCTCGCGGGCTCTTGGCCCTGAAGTACAGGTTCTGGAAGCGCCAGTTCTTCGACCCCGCGAAGGCGGTCATGGGGCTCTCCCGCGCCAAACTCTGCGTGAGCGGCGGCGCCCCGATAAGCGCCGATATCTTGCGATTTTTTTCGGGACTCGACGTCGTGATTCACGAGGTTTACGGGCAGAGCGAAGACTGCGGCCCGACGAGCTTCAACCTTCCAGGAAAAACTCTTTTCGGGTCGGTCGGACCGGTGGTCCGCGGCGTCGAAGTTCGGCTCGCCGAGGATGGTGAAATCCTCGTCAAAGGGCCCAACGTCTTTATCGGCTACCACCGGGACCCCGCGGCAACCGCCGATACCCTGACCGATGGCTGGCTTCACTCGGGCGATCTCGGACATCTCGATGAAAACGGCTTTCTTCACATCACCGGCCGGAAGAAGGATTTGCTCATCACGGCGGGCGGGAAAAACATCGCCCCGAAGAACATCGAAGCCGCATTGAAGCTGGAGCCCCTCATCGCCGAGGCGGTCCTCATCGGCGACCGCCGCAAGTTTCTTTCGGCGCTTCTTTCCCTGAATCCAGACGCGGCACTGGACTGGGCAAAGATGCATGGTCTGGAACCCGCGAACCTGCATGAAAACGCAACGCTAAGGGCACACCTGCAGGCGCACGTCGACAAGGTGAACGTCGAGCTCGCGCGCGTCGAGCAAGTGAAAAAGTTCACCATTGTAAGGCGACCCTTCAGCATCGATGCTGGCGAACTCACGCCGACCATGAAGGTGAAACGCGCCACCGTGAACGAGCACTATGCGACCGACATCGAGGCTATGTACGCCGAGTGAACAGCCGCGAACGAATCCCACTACCCACCGTCACGCGGCTCGTGCCACCGATGGCCTTCGTAGAACGAGCCCTGGCACTCGGTGTGCGTCTCCAGGCACCTGAACTCGCGCGACTCGGCGATTACCTCGCCCTGCTCCTCGCGATGAACGAGCGACTCAACTTGACGACGATCCTCGACCCCGACGCAGCCTGGGAGCGGCATATCCTGGATGCGCTTTCCCTCGTGCCCGAGCTTGGCGACCTCGCGAGTGGGGCTCGCGTAGCGGACCTCGGCTCCGGAGGCGGTGTACCAGGACTGCCGTTGGCGATTCTTCGACCGGACCTCAAGCTCACATTGATCGAGTCGACCCAAAAGAAATGCGCCTTTTTGCAGGACGCGACGAGCTTCTTGGGACTCGTCAATGTGCGTGTCTTGGCGGAGCGCGTCGAGACTGTCGGAAAGGGTCCGCTCGCCCGCAGCTTCGACGCGGTCACGGCGCGCGGACTCGCCCCTCTCGAGCGGCTCGTGCCGCTGGCGGCGCCGTTGCTCATGGACGCAGGTCGCATGCTGTTCATTAAGGGCCAGCGCGCCGATGAAGAGCTCACGGCAGCCGCTCGGGTGATGGCGAAGGCGCGGATGCGGCACTCTCTCACGCGCTTGACCACCACGGGCCGCGTGGTCGTCCTCGAAACGAATGGGACGCGCTAGCCCCTCGATTCGCTCGAATCGAGGGCATAAAAAAAACAACAGGTAACCGAGTCAATATCCGTCGAAATCAAGGGTATTTCGACGCTTTTGCAACAAACGGGGGCGGCATCTCAAGCGGCGAGCAAGAGCCCGTCGATTCGATGGACTCGGCGGCTCCCTCGATTCGTTCGAATCGAGGGCATAAAAAAAACAACAGGTAACCGAGTCAATATCCGTCGAAATCGAGGGTATTTCGACGCCCTCGCAACAAACGGGGGCGACGAAATACCCTCGATTCGATGGACTCGGCGGCTCCCTCGATTCGTTCGAATCGAGGGAGCCGCCGTCGCGCCGTTCAGCGGGTTGGCCGCGTGCGCGTGGCGAACCAACTGCGGTTTTTTTGCATCTCGCGGATTTGCTCGTTGGGTGCGCGTCGCTGGCAGGTGGCCCGCTCGTCGGAACCGTCGGGGGCACCCCAGCGGGCCTCCGCGCAGTCGTTCGGATTGTAAGCGACCTCCAGAAGTTTGGTGCGCGCACTCACGTCGGAAAGAGTGAGCTTGAAGGGTGTTCCGTCCGACCGCGGATACTCGAACGTGAGCTCCGAAAGGCGGCTCTTCACGCGCTCGGCGAGGGCGACGATGCGTGCGTCGAGTTCGGTCCCATTCGCCGCAACTCCGAAGCGCAGCGGCTGGCGGTGGACGGTCTCCGGAAACCCAAGCACGGTGTCGATTGCGATGAGCAGGCGCATGTCGCGCGAGGGCGTCGAGAAGTCCTCCCAGGCGCCACTTGTCTCGAAGAGCGAGTGCCCATGCGGCATCTCGATGGCGGAGCGATGCGAGCGTTTGTACTCTTCGCCGTTCTCGACGCTGGTGACGCGGGCCTTCACTTGCTCAAAGAGCGCCGCGAGCAAAACCTCGAGTGCATCGTTCGCCGCGAGCGGCCGTGGGTTGATGAGGGCCTCGACTTTATCGTACCAAGCGTCCTTCGTGACTTCGTACTGCTCCAGGCTGAAAGGCGTGAGACCTGGGTGCTCCTCGGTCATCCGTTCATTGCTCGTCGAGGACAAGAACTGGGCTTTGATCGAGAGCGGTCGAAAGTGCTTGAAGCCCGCACCTGCCTCGGTCGTTTCGGGCGAGTAGAGAAAGGTGCCGCGCCAGAAGCGTCGGCGTCCAATCGTGCCATCCGGCTGCGCGTCGGCCCCCACCAGCATCCCGTGGCTCGTCAGCCCCTGGGGCAGCCACCCCGCTATCACGTACCCATGGCCGTAGGGGTCCGCAAACACCGAGCCGGGCGTCAGCGCCTCACGTGTGAGCGGCACCGGATAGTAGTCGGTCACCGAGTCATGCGGGCTCGTTCGCCCGGTGCCAGAATGGACGCCGTTGGCAAGCGTCGAACGCGCAAAGTTTTGGAATTTCTCCGTCGGGTCGTGTCCGTCCGCGGGCTCCCCAATGTTCGAATGCAGCTCCTTCGCGCAAGATGGCGCCTCCCCATTGCGGCCGCGATTGCAGCGCCGGAACGCGAACGGCAAGCCGAGCTTCCACGAGAAATATGCACGCAAAAAATAAGGTAAATCAGCACAATCCGGCTCGAGCTTGATGCGCTCTTCTTCCTTCCTGCTGAAGTGATTGAAGAGAATATTGTGCTCGGCATCGCCGAGAATGGACTCGAGGTTCTTCCAGGTACGGTCGTCGAATGGGTACGCAAAGAGTTGTTCGACAAAGACCCCGTAAAGGCTCTCATGCGCGGGTGTCCACGACTGCCGCACCGACCACGCGCTCGGGCCCCCAAACTCGCGCTCGGGTGCACGTTCTTGCACGTCGAAGGCGCTGCACGCGTGAGAGACCGGGCCATCCGCGAGCCGCACAGTCCACGCTCCCACTGGGGGAGCCGGCACCTCGGCCCAATAGCCGAAAGGTGGACCTCCCGTGCGGCGGAGGACAGGTGCAACGCGGGTTCCATCCGGCGCTTCAAAGGCGAGCTCCGGCGAACCGAGATCCCGCGCGCTCGCCACGACCACGCGCACGGGCTGGTTCGCATGGGGATGCTCGGGCACCACCAAAAGCGCGACGTCGGCCTGGGACTCACTCTCTCGGCACCCACCGTGGTTACCGCTCGGAGCCGCGCTCCGCCGCTCCACGACGCCCAAGAGCGCCGGCCCAGGACTCGTTCCAAAGATGGTGATCCGCCCCAACCTTTCGAGAAAGGACTTCCTCACCGTGCCGCTACCGAGGCGTAGATCGCTAACTTGAACACGCTCGACGGCCATCAAAATGTCGCCGCCACACGTAGGCGACCCTGGCACAAGGTACTCGGCGAAAGAATGCATCACCATCGGCACGCCCTCGGCCGTACGACCGAGGTAGAGCATGATGTGCCCTGGAAAACTGAGCAGGACGACGCCCCGTTCCGCGGCCGCATCGATGAGCGCGAGACGCTGGGCTTCATCGGTTACCGCGGCCAAATCGATCGACATCGTCCCGGCGCGAGCCTGCACGCCACTGTTGCGAGGGAGTGAGAGCCCGAACGAGGCGAACACGGTCGCCAGGAACTCGGAGCAGTCACGTCCGCCGCCACGTCCACCCCATCCGTAGGGGGTATCGAGAAAACGAAAGGCTTCTTCAAGCAGCGCACGGCGCGTCAACGGACGAAGCGTCGAGGCATCGGCGAGGGGCTGCCCGACGCCAAACCCAGTCGCAGTCGCCACCAGGGGGCGCTCGGCGTCGCTTGCCTGCAGGAGGGTGTTGGCAGGGACGAAAACCGGCGGCTCACCGAAGCCGAGCGTGGTATCGACGCGCGTCCGTAAGCCAGGAAGGGCCGTAAACCCAGCCCAAAGCTCCTTGGGGACCGGGGGCGAAAG
>CANMZR010000209.1 GCA_947502375.1 Polyangiaceae bacterium | reverse complement strand
CACTGGCTTCTCGCGCAGAAAGCCGGGGACCTTGCCGAGCGCTGTGACCCCAACTAGCGCCCCGAGGCGCTGCATCGCAAACTCGAGCGAGACGGTGAGGCTCACGTAGCGGCCTGACTCGACTTTCAAGCCGACTTCCTGGCAGAGCCGTGTGAGCCCTGGTCGATCGAAGAACTGCAAGTGCTCGGGTACCTTGTACCAGCCGAGCCAGCGCTTGCCCGAGCCGCGTGCGACCATGCTGCCCGCATCCGGCGTCGACATGTAGAGCAGGCCGCCCGGCTTCAAGACACGCGCAATCTCGGCCAGCAGCGTGCGCGGCTCGGGCAGGTGCTCGATCACCTCCCAGCAGGTGACGACGTCGAACGTGTGGTCCGGGAAGTTCGCCTCGGCGAGCCCGCAGGTCTTCACCGGCTGACCCAATTCTTCACGCGCGTAACGCGATGCCCATTCGCTTGGTTCCACCCCTTCTGCGTCCCAGCCCGCGGCACGGCACTGCTCGACGAAGAACCCGGCGGCCGCGCCAACATCCAGCAATTTACCGGGCGTTTTAGGTAAAAAGCGCAACCGATCGCGGAACGTGCGGCGAATGTTGTGGGCCTGCGCCGCGTAGTCCCCGTAGCCGCGATCGAGCGACCCGTCCGACTTGAAATAGCTCTCGTCGTACAGGGCGGCGACCTCTGCCGCAGTGGGGGGCGGGTTCAAGTAGCGATGGCCGCACCCAACGCAGCGGACGATCTCGTAGCCGCTGCGCGACACGAACGGCGTGTGCTCACGCGAGCGACAGATCGGGCAGGGGATGGAAGTGCGGGGCGTAGCGTTCATGGCAAACTCAGAGCCGCTTCTGGTAGCGGCCGCGGGCGCGGTTCACGACGATGGATGCAAGATCCGCGAGCATTTTTGGGATATCGCGTGTCAGGCGAACCTTCGAGCCGGCGACGTCGTGCCATGGAACGGGCACCGGCGTTATCGCGTAGCCGCGCATCGCGGCGATGTGAAGGATCTCGACGTCGAAGCCGAAGCCGGTCACGCGTTGCAACCCGAAGAGTTCGTCCGCGACCTTGCCTTCGAATCCTTTAAAGCCCGCTTGAGTGTCCGATACGCCGGGCACGAAGCGGGTCGTCACCTGGCGCGAAAGCACGGTGGTCACCTTGCGGGAGAGCCGGGCGTGCCTCGTCGGTTGAGTCTTGCGCCACGCGATGGCGCAGCCGCCTTTTTCCTCCAGGATTTTCAAAAACACGTCGAGCTGCTCGAGCGGGTAGGAGAGGTCGGCGTCCATGAAAAAGCGGAACTTCCCGGTCGCGGAGAGCATGCCTTGCCGAACACACGCGCCTTTTCCTCGATTCTCTCCGTTGTTGAGCGCGCGCAAGGTCATGCCTCCATGCGTGCCCGTGTGGCGCAGGGCGATGGCGCCCGAACCATCGGTGCAGCCGTCCAGGACGATCACCACTTCGGAAGGGTACGGCTTCGCCGCCAAAAATTCAGTGACCCTTACGAGCGTGCCATCGAGGCGGTCTTCCTCGTTGTACGCTGGGATGATGACGGAGAGGTGGGGGGTCGGCACGGCGGCGGCTAAGGCAGGACAGAAGACCCGCGACGTTTACCAGTTCTTTCCACCGACGCAAAGACGTCCCCGGCTATCGTTTGCGGTAGCATGCGCCCGCCATGCTCGACCGTTTACCCACAGGGACTAGACCCGCCTGGGCTTCCGTCCTGACGGCGTTGCGCTGGGCGCTCGCGCTCGGGCTGCTGGGCTGGGTTGTCCGGCTCGTCGTTCGGCAGGGAAAGCTCGTGGGGTCGTTGCCCGTGCCCTCCTTGGGTTGGCTCGGTGCGACCGGGCTCGTGCTCGTCGCCTACTACGCGCTGATGAACGACTCCTGGGTGGCGACGATGCGCGGACTCCGGGCGAAGCTCCCCTGGCTCCCGGCGTTTCGCGTCCTCTATCTCTCGAATCTAGCGAAATACCTGCCCGGTGGCGTCTGGAACCTGTTGGGTCGCGTCGCCTTGTGCCGCGCCGAAGGCCTTGCAGCGACCACGACGTCGCTCAGCTTGCTCGTCGAGATTGTCGCGCAGTGTGCGGCCATGGCGGTGGTGGCGCTCGTCACCTTGAGTTCGTCCGCGGCGGCGCTCTTGCCCATGAGCCGCTGGGTGCTCTTGCCAGGCGCGGCCTTCGTGCTTGTAGGGGTGCATCCGTTCTTTGTGAATCATGCACTGCGGCTCATCGGCCGGCTCGCAAAGAAAAGCCTCCCGGCCTTCGATGTCTCCTACGGCTTCGTGCTTCGAATCTTTGCTCGCTATCTCGTCGCCTGGCTGCTCGTGGCTTTTGCGTTTGTGCTGTTCGCGCGCTCGCTCGGCGGGACTCTCGATGTCGAAGGTGCCCGACTCCTTATCGGTGCGCTTTCCGTTTCGTGGCTCGTGGCGCTGCTCGCCTTCGTTCTGCCCGGCGGCCTGGGCCTTCGCGAAGTGCTGCTCACTTCGATGGTGGAGCTGCGCTACGGTGCGGCTTTCGCAGCCACCCTCGCGGTCGGTTTCCGGCTCGCTCTCGTCGTCTTTGAAGTGCTCGCTTTCGCGGTTGCGCTGTGGCTGCGGCCCCCACCATCTTATGCAGCTTGATCCGCGCCGCTTCGTCGATAAACGCACTCCGCTGAAAGTGGTGCTCGCGCTTGTGCTGCTCGGTGGGGCGGCTCAGTTGTGCCGCGCCGTACAGCCTCATTATCCGGTCGCACAGTGGCTCGGCTGGCGTTACCTCGGCTATTGGGCAGCGTCGCTCGGCTGGCTCGCATCCGTGGTGTCGGTCGGACACCGGATTGTCCGCAAGGTGGCGCCGGCGCCGCTGCCGCTCTTCGAGCAGCTGTCCCTGGACTTCGTCGTTGGAGTCCAGGTTTTCGCGCTCGCCGTGTTTCTCGTCGGGATGGCCGGCCTCCTCTATCCGGCGGCGTTCTTCGGTATTCCGCTGGTGCTCCTCGCCGCCGGGGGCCTGGGACCGTGGCGCTATCTGAGACGTGCGTCGCACCAGCATCGTCGGCAGGGTGGCCTTGCGCACGGCATCGGCGCCTGGGGCTGGGTTGCCATTCTCTTCGGCGTGCTCGCGCTCGGTCTCCTCTATTTCGGGATCTTGTCGCCGGGCAACATCTCCTTTGATTCGCGATGGAAACATCTCGCGATGGCGCAACATTATGCCGCCGCGCATCGCATCGAACGCTACCCGGAAGGTTGGTTTCCGGGCACCGCACCGCAGCTTGCGAGCTACCTCTACACCTGGGCGCTCATCCTTCCGAAGGCGCGCTTCTTTGACCGCCTCGAGCTCGCGCAACACATCGAGTTCGTCGGCTTCGCCTTCTCGCTCCTGGGCATTCCGGCCCTCGTGCGAAGGCTCGCACCCGAGCTTCCGGTGGCAGCGTCATGGGCGACGCGGTTTCTGTTTCCAGGTATTTTTCTTTACGATTCGAATCTCGGCGGTGGCGCGGATCACATCGCGGCTTTTTTTACCGCATCGATCTTCCTGCAGTTCTTTCGCTTTCAGAAGCGGCTCGATTCGAGGCACGCCATCCTCTTCGCGTTCCCGATCGCAGGCGCAATCCTCACGAAGTATTCGTCAGCGTTTGAACTCATTGTGTTCCCCGTTTTGGCGATCGGTGTTCGCTCCGTCGTGCTCGCCGTTCCACGCTGGCGCACGCGCACCGGAGCGCCTCGGCGCGCCTGGTTTTTGGGGCCGCTGGTCTGCATTGCGTCAGGAATGGTGCTCACGGCGCCGCTCTGGTTGAAGAACTGGATCTGGTACGGCGATCCCCTCTATCCGCTGCTCAACAAGGTCTTTCATGGCCGCCCCTGGAACGCGACCGCCCAGGTTCTCTACGACAACGTCTACCGAACCCAGCACTGGAAGCCTTCGCGGGATCTCGCCGGGCTGAAAGAGTCGCTGCGGGCGCTCTGGACGTGGTCCTTCGAGCCGCACGATTGGAAGGTGTTTCACGGGAAGGTGCCCGTCGTTGGGTCGCTTTTTACGCTGCTCTGCGTGGCTACGCCGTTGCTCGGAAAGCGCCTGCGTCTGTGGGCCGTGATAGCGGCGACCCACTGCGGAATTTTCGTTTGGTATTGGACCAACCACCAGGACCGTTACCTGCAAACGCTGATGCCGTGGATGGCGGCGGTGACGGCGGTCATGTTGGGGTTGCTCTGGAAGCAAGGACTCCTCGTGCGGATCCCACTTCTATTTCTGGTCGGGCTTCAGCTCGTCGTGGGCGGCGACGTCCCCTTCATTCCCGGTCACGTGTTTCTCAAGGTGCCGCTCCGTGCGTCGATCGAGCTCATTCAAGCCGGGTATCAGAAAAAGTACGAAAGCCGGTTCGCGCTCTTCGACTACGAGCAGATAAGCCAGGTGTTGCCCGCGGATGCGCGTGTCCTTTTGCACGAGACTCACCCTCATCTCGGGCTTCAGCGTCCCGCCATTCACGACAACACGTCCTGGCAGGCCGGCATCGATTACGCCGCACTCGGAACTCCAGCCGGCATCGACGCCTTGCTCCGTTCGCTCCGGGTGACGCACCTGCTCTGGAGCGAGAGGGGAAACGGCTCAGCCAGCGTTGCGAGCGATCTTCTATTTCAGGTCTTCGTGCACCGCTACGCGCATAATCATCGTAAAATTGCAGGGTTTTGGCTAGCGGAGTTGCCCGGCGTGCCCGTCTCAGAGGACGTGGCATGGAACGATGAGGTGCTGTTTCTCGGCTGCGCAGAAGCGGGGCTCGTCAAGCTTCAGGGGCTCTCGGCTCCAAGTTACGGACCCGCGAAGCACCGCTTTTCGCGACCCCATACCCCTTACGTCGAAGCCCAAGCCGCCGAGTTCGCCGAGCGAGCGAACTTCCTCGTCTTCGAGTCGCGGTGCCAATCGCGCTTTCCTGCGGCTCGGGCCGAAGAGGGCCGTTTCCCAGTCCGCGTGACGGCAAAGAGCTTCGAGCTTTACGTCAAGTGATGGGCTGGCGCGCTCCGGTTGGGCTCCCACTGGCCCCCTTACGATCCCGCGACGCAAGCCGAGCCGATGGCTCAGCAGCCGAGCCGAAGGCCCAGCAGCCGAGCCGAAGGCCCGTCAGCCGCGCGTAGCTTCGCGGGCGAGCACTTCGTCACGGTGCGCGCGCCACCAACGAATCGTTTCCGCAAGGCCCTCTTCGAAGTGGGTCGTCGCAACGAAGCCGAAGCGCTCCTTCGCGCGGCTCACATCGAGCATCCGCCTGGGCTGCCCGTTGGGTCGGCTCGCGTCCCACACGATCGTGCCGTCGTGACCGACAAAGCGTTGAATCGTGGCGGCGAGGTCCCGCATCGCGATCTCGAAGCCTGCGCCGAGGTTCACCGGCTCCGGAGCGTCGTACTTTTCGAGCGCGTCAACCAGGCCGCGCGCCGCGTCCGACACGTAGAGAAACTCCCGCGTTGGCGAGCCGTCTCCCCACAGCGTCACGTCGGCGTGGCCTTGGAGTCGCGCCTCCTCGAATTTGCGGATCATCGCGGGGATCACGTGCGAATCCTCGAGATCGAAGTTGTCCCAGGGACCGTAAAGGTTCACCGGGAAGACGACGACGAAGTTCGAGCCGAACTCCTGCCGGTACGACTGCGCCATCACGAGAAGGGCCTTCTTCGCGATGCCGTAGGGGGCGTTCGTCTCCTCGGGGTAGCCATTCCAGAGGTCGTCTTCACGGAATGGAATCGGTGCGAATTTTGGGTACGCGCAGATCGTCCCCGCGACGACCACTTTGCGCAGGTCGTGCCGGCGCGCGGCTTCGAGAACGTGCAGCCCCATCGCCATGTTGTCGCGGAAGAACGAGCCTGGGTGCTTGCGGTTCGCGCCGATGCCGCCGACTTTTGCGGCGAGGTGCATCACCACGGTGGGCTCGGTGTCGCGAAAGAGCCTTTCGACTGCGTTTTCGCTGGTGAGATCATAATCTTGCGAGCGTGGCACGACCACGTCCTTGATGCCGCGGCGGTTCAACTCGGCCACCACGTGGCGGCCAAGGAAACCCGCGCCGCCGGTGACGAGGACTCGGGCGCTCGCGAAGTTTTCCATGAGCGAACGTGACCACGCCCCGCGCGAGGTGGCAAGGCGGCCCGGCGCGTCGCGCGACGCTCTTCGGCCGTTTCGTCGCCAGAGGGTCCGACGAGCTTACGGCTCCGGTGGAACGTGCCCACTCGCACGGCATTCGGCGTATCCTTACGGCCCATGCGTATTGGTCTCACCTCCACCCTGGCGCTCGGTGTCCTCGCTCTCCTTATCGCGGGCTTTTCGGCCGCCTGCGGCAGCACCGCCGATGAGGAAACAACCCCTGTCGAAGTCGCCTGCCCAGCGCTGGTCAAGACCTTCGAAGCCGGGGACGCGAACGGTCACGCCGACCCTTACGGTGCGAAGGCAGCGAAGCAGGCGCGGGCCGGCCGCCTCGTCAAAGTCTCCGATATCGTGCAGCCCGCTCACGGCCGCGAGCAGATCCGCGTGGGTGACTACGTGCTCGCGAACGACCGCCTCGCCGTCACCATCGAGGGCGCTCGAACGAGTGGTGGCTACGCGCGCTTTGGTGGCGGGATCCTCGCTCTCGACCAGGTCGCTGACGACGGCCGTCCGCGCGGTCTCTCGCGCTACGGCGAGACCTTGATGGGCGTGTCGCTCGAGCTCGTCAACCCAACCAGCGTCAGCGTGCTCAACGACGGCTCCGATGGCACCGCCGCGATCGTGCGGGCGACTGGTTTTTTGCAGCGTGTTCCGTTTCTCGACGAAAGCCCGATAGGCGCGCTCCTGTCACGTGAATACGGGTTTGCGGCCGCCTACGATTACGTCCTCGAGCCCGGCTCGGAGAAGCTCACCATTCGCCTCGGAGTCATCAACGATACCCTTGACCCCATCGACTTTGGCCTCGAACGAAAGGACTCGGATGAGCTCTTCGGCTTCTTCCACGGTTCTTTTTCGCAGCTCGTGACCCCAGCGGGCGGCTTCGGAATGGTCGCGAAGAACACGCCCTGGGTCGGCTTCGACAGCGGCCCTTTGAATTTTGCCTGGCGCAGCGTGGACGCGGAACTCGAGTTTGGTGTCGAGCAGGCGGGCTTCGCGCTTTTTTGGGGTCCCGGGTACGCCGCGGCCGAGTGCTCGCAGATTTTACTCGATCGGGCTGAAATCATCGTCGGTGGTCCCGATTACGATGGCTTGCGCGAAGCGATCCGTGAGGTCGATGGTGAAGCTGCGTGGCGTGCCATCACCGGTACGCTCACCGATGACGCGGGTGCTGTCGTCGCGGACGCCTGGGTTCACCTCGTCGATGCGAAGGGCGCCTACTTGAGCCGCACGCGAACCGCTGCCGATGGCCGCTACACCGTGCACGCTCCGCCGGGCGCGGTCACGCGCGTGATCGCACAAAAGCGCGGTTATTCGACTCACGCGGGCGTCGAGGTGCCGGCGGATGGAGTGACGGCGGAGCTCCTGTTCGCTCCCCACGCTGTCTTGCATATCGTCGCGAAACGCGCTGGCGATGGTGTGGCCTTGCCGGTCCGCATTCAGGTCATTCCGATTGTGCCGGAGCCCCCCACGCCGGCGGCATTCGGCGTCCTCGACGAGGCGTACGGCCGGCTCCATCAGGAATTCGTCATGAATGGCGACGTGTCCCTGGTCGTGCCGCCAGGCGAACATCGCGTCGTCGTGACGCACGGCTACGAGTACGAAAGCTTGGACGAGACGGTGACCGTGAAAGCGGGCGAGACGCTAAAGCTCGAGGCCACGCTGGCGCACAGCGTCGATACGAAGGGTTTTCTATGCGCTGATTTTCACATTCACTCGCAACTATCGGCGGACTCGAACGATCCCATCCTCCTCAAGGTAAAGTCCGCGGTCGCCGATGGGCTCGACATCCCGGTCTCGAGCGAACACGAATGGGTGGTCGATTTCGGGCCCGTCGTGAAGCAACTCGGCCTCGAGAAGTGGGCGTTCGGCATGGCCTCCGAGGAACTCACGACGTTTGGTTGGGGCCACTTCGGGGTGATCCCCATCACGCCGCGGCCGGACGCGCTGAACAACGGCGCCGTCGACTGGATCGGTATGAAGCCCGCCGAGGTTTTCGCAACGGTGCACGCGTTGCCCGAAAATCCTTTTCTCGTCGTCAATCACCCGAGCGGCGGCGGCTTTCAAGGGTACTTCAGCACGGCCAAGTTCAATCGCGAGACCGGCAAGGGTTACGAAGAGCTTTGGAGCGATGACTTCGATGGGGTCGAGGTCTTCAATGATTCGGACTTTGAGTCCAATCGCAAGGCTTCCGTCGCTGATTGGTTCGCACTCCTGAACCATGGCCGAAAGGTTTGGGCC
>CANMZR010000208.1 GCA_947502375.1 Polyangiaceae bacterium | reverse complement strand
GTTCCAAGCGACGACGCGGAGCTCCGCCGGGGTGCCCGGATCCTTGGGCTCGATGAGGGAGGAGCGCCGATAGATGGGGACGTCCTCGCGTGGGAGGTCGTAGCCGACCGCAAGCGGCTCGCAGCCAACCGTGCCAAGGCCCACAAAGAGCGCCAAGGCTCGGAGTAAAAACGTACGTGACGGCATGGTCGGTACTCGCATTCGCTCCAGAACGTAGGGGGATCGCTCGCGAAACGGCCGCTCTTTGCGGCCACCAGGTGCCACTTCCGAAGACCGGCAGGTCGCGCTAACGGGGAAGCTTCTCCCGAGATGAAAAGCAAGTCAACCGACGCCCCCGCGCTCGCCGCCACGCGACAGCAGTGGTACCCGAAGGCCATGGGCGCACAGTGGAAACAGAAGGGTCGCGAAGAAGCCGCCAACGCGAAGGGTCGCATCATGACGCGGCTCTCGCGCGAGTTGATGATAGCGGCCCGAGATGGCGCCGAGCCGTCGATGAACCCGCGGCTCCGAATGGCGGTCGAAGCGGCGCGTAAGGCCTCGATGACGCGGGAAACCATGGAGCGCGCCATCAAGAAAGGCGCGGGTCTCCTCGACGCGGCCGTCGTGTTCGAGACCGTGACCTACGAGGGCTTCACGCCCCACATGGTGCCGGTGATCGTCGAGTGCTTGACCGACAACCGCAACCGCACGTCCGCCAACATCAAGCTCGTGTTCCGCAAAGGGCAGATGGGCACCGCGGGAGCCGTGTCGTGGGACTTCGCGCGGCTTGGAGCCATCGAAGCGACGCATGCCACGGGGGCCGATCCGGAGGAGGCGGCGATCGAAGCGGGCGCGCAAGATCTCGAGCCCGGAGACGATGGCGGGACGACTTTTTACACCGACCCAACCGACCTCGATTCGGTTTCGAAGGCGCTCGCCGAGCGCGGCTGGACGCTCTCGAGTGCCCGCCAGATCTGGAAGGCGAAGAACCCGGTCGCGCTCGATGACGAGACCAAGCGCGCCGAGGTCGAGGCGTTCCTCGAGGTGCTCGACGAAGACGACGACGTTCAGCAGCTCTACGTCGGCCTTGCCTGAGCGCGCGGCTCGGCCCCCAAAACAGAAGGCCTCCACCCGTCACCGGGGGAGGCCTTTTTTCGCACGAAAGACTGCCGTCAGAAGTGAACGGACATTCCGATGTTCGCGTAGGCGGCGAACTTCCAGTTCGTCACGTAATCGACGCGCTCGAGAAGGGTGCCCATGGCGTTGAGGGTGTCGGTTTCGCGATCGACGCGCTTGCTGCTGACGCCCGGATTGATCGAGCCGCGCATCGTGAGCGGAATACGGATGTCCACCTTCGGGATCGGCAGCTTGAACTCGGCGCCGAGGCCGAACATCACATTGATCGAATTCTGGGTGATGATGCCGTACTTCGTGCCGAGGGTGGAGCCGCCGGTCTTTGACACGACCTCCGCCTGGCACTCGGGATTCGTCGCTCGGTCGGCATTGTCGCTCTTGCAATTCGCGAGCGGCACGACGAACTCGGGGCCGACGAAGAACAACGGTTGCGCAATCACACCCGGGACCGCGGCCTTCAAGAGCAGCGGCATATGCAGCGCGGACTGCTTCAAATTCACATCGAACCTAGCCTGAGAGCCGCTCGAACGTTCCGTGATTGTGAGCTCCGCCGAGCCTTTGTCCGTCATCTGCAGGACGCCAAACTCGAACCCGACGTAATCGATGAAACGGACATCGATGAATCCGCCTCCGCCGATACTCGAGCCCGCAAATCCCGGGTACTGGGGATCCCTGTTCTGGCCGTCGATCGTTTGATCGTCGGGCTTATCCAAGAAGTTCGCACCGCCCATGAATTGGGCGCCGATCCCCACCGAAACAATCGGGCTTGTCTTCGGCTCGATCTCGTTTTCGAGCTCGCTCAAGCTCGTTCCGGCGGGCTCCTCATCGTTCTTCTTCGCCGCGGCAGACGATTCACCGTCGGCTACAATCCGCGTCTCGTCCGTGGCGGGCTCCTCGACCTTCTTCGACGTGGCGGGCTCCTCGACCTTCTTCGACGTGGCGGGCTCCTCGACCTTCTTCGACGTGGCGGGCTCCTCGACCTTCTTCGACGTGGCGGGCCCCTCGACCTTCTTCGACGTGGCGGGCTTTTCGGCTTTGGCCACCGGAGCGTCGGCCTTCACGGGTCCGGGCGCAGCCGGCGCCTCCGAAGGCGG
This sequence comes from Polyangiaceae bacterium, assembly GCA_947502375.1. Taxonomy (GTDB): domain Bacteria; phylum Myxococcota_A; class Polyangia; order Polyangiales; family Polyangiaceae; genus SYFR01. Next base: position 6,139 of record CANMZR010000208.1, on the reverse strand, counting down.
CTTTGCGGCGAGAGCACCTCGGGACGAGAACCCCACCACGACGAGAACACCGAGAACCGTTCGCAACTTCATCAAGACCTCCAAGAGAACGCGGATGCTAGGCGTCCGCCGCCCGTAATTCAAGAAAGCAACCTGCGCGCTTCAAGTACGACGCCCGAGGGAGCCCACGGAGCGCACCTGTCAACTCCCGCGGACGCCGATCCCGTCGTACGTAAATCCTTGCTTTCGCAGGCCGTAGCCGGACCAGATGTTGCGACCATCGACGAGCAACGGGCGCTTCAAAAGCGACTTCAGCCGAGAAAAATCAGGGTTTTGGTACTGCCGCCACTCGGTCACGAGCACGAGCGCATCCGCATCGATGGCGGCGTCGTAAGCGTCCTCCACGAGCGTCACCCGGTCGCCGTAAAGTGCCCGCACGCCGGCCATCGCTTCCGGATCGTGTGCGCGAACCTCGGCCCCTTCACCGAGGAGCGCATCGATGAGCTGGAGCGCGGGACTTTCACGCACGTCGTCGGTGCGGGGCTTGAACGCGAGCCCCCAAATCGCGATGCGCTTTCCGCGGAGATCGCCCTCGAAGTGCACCTGCTTCAGCTTGCGGGCGAGGGTGCCTTTGTGGCGCAAATTCACACGATCGGTGGCACTCGCGAGCTCGAGCTCGACGCCGTGCTCGCGGCCCGTGTGCACGAGCGCCACCACGTCCTTCGGGAAACACGAGCCCCCGTAGCCCGGGCCGGCGTGCAGAAACTTCGCCCCGATGCGCTCATCGCTGCCGACGCCTTTGCGAACGAGGTGCACGTCCGCGCCAACCTTTTCGCACAGGATCGCAACTTCGTTCATGAAGGAGATGCGCATCGCGAGCATCGTATTGGCGACGTATTTCGTGAGCTCCGCACTCGCCGGATCCATGAAAATAAAGCGCTCGGAGGACAGCGTCACCGGATGGTAGAGCCGGGTCATCACGTCGCGTGCAAACGCATCGTCCGATTCGCCGCCAACGAGAATGCGATCGGGCCGCATGAAGTCGTCGAGCGCGGCGCCTTCTTTCAGGAACTCGGGGTTTGACACGACATGGATCGGAAACGCCGCATCCTTCACGATGCGCCGCACCCGCGCGTTCGTTCCGACGGGCACCGTCGACTTCATCACGAGAACGGTTTCGCGGGCCACGGAGGCCGCGACCGTCTCCGCCACCTTGTCCACGGCTTGCAAGTCGGCGGCCCCATCCGAACGAGCGGGCGTGCCGACCGCCACGAGAATGACCTCGCTTGCCGCGACCGCCTGAGCGATGTCGCTGGAGAAAAAGAGGCGCTTTTCGGCGACGTTTCTGGCGATCATGGCCTCGAGGCCTGGCTCGAAGATCGGCACCTCTCCGGCGCGGAGGCGCTCTATCTTGGACGCGTCGATGTCCACGCACACGACCTCGTTGCCGGTTTCGGCGAAGCACGCCCCGCTCACCAACCCGACGTAGCCCGTCCCGATGACGCAGAGCTTCATGGCGGCGAGAGCATACCATGGCGAGCTGAGCGGGCAGTTTTGAAGAGCCTCTCGAAAGGGATCGCCTAGACTCCGTAAGGCGATGCCCGAGCTACCCGAAGTCGAGACGGTCCGCCGCGAGCTTGAGCCGTGGCTGACGGGGCGCACGATTCGCACGGCCTCGCGGGTCCTGGCGCCGGCCGGCCCCAAGTACGCGAACCTCGAACGGGCCGCGGGTCAACGCATCCTCGGGGTCGAACGGCGAGGAAAATTCCTGCTGCTCCCGCTATCGAAAGGCGACGAGCTCGTCTTGCATCTGGGGATGACCGGGATCCTGTCGCCCGAGAAGCCGAGCATTCACCTGCGCGTTGAGCTTGCGCTCTCCGGCCCCGCGCCAAAAACCCTCTATTTCAAGGACGCGCGGCGCTTCGGCCGCTGTCTCGTCGTCCGCGCCGGCGACTACGCCTCCTTGCCCACCTTGCAGGCCCTCGGCCCCGAGCCGTTCGACCCGGCGTTCACCGACGCGGTGTTCGTGGCCTCGCTCGCTCGAGCGCGCGGACCCATCAAGCCGCTGCTCTTGTCGCAGCGCGTGGTTGCGGGGCTCGGCAACATCTACGTCGACGAGGCCCTCTTCGACGTGGGGATCCATCCGCGCTCTTTGGCGAATGGCATCACGCCCGACCAAGCGGCTCGGCTGCGACGCGCCGCTATCGCGATCCTCGAGCGCGCGATCGAGCACCGCGGCACCACCATCTCGGACTACCGCACCGTCAACGGGAACGTGGGCGGCTACGGCGCCGAGCTTCGCGTTTACGCGAACGACGGAAACCCATGCCCTACGTGCAGCACCACGATTGAAAAGATCGTGCTCGGCCAGCGCGGCACCCACTTCTGCCCGCGCTGCCAACCCGTGCCTCGAAAACGACGCGCGCGCAGGTGAACGAGGTCCTTGGGGCGGCACCTTCGCGCAGCAGCCTCCTACGCCCTTGGCCGCGCTCACTCCGCCGCGAGAACGTCCGCGTCGTATGCGAGCGAAGAGCGCAACCACCGTTCGACCTCGCGGACTTCGACCCCCTTGCGCTTGGCGTAATCGACGACCTGTTCGCGACCGAGCGGACCCACGTTGAAGTAACGCGCCTCGGGGTGATGCAGATAAAGACCACTCACGCTCGCAGCGGGGAGCATCGCAAAACTCTCCGTCAAAAGCATCCCGATGGCCTCGGCATCGAGCACCTTGAAGAGGGTCGTTTTCTCGCTGTGGTCGGGGCACGCGGGGTACCCGAACGCCGGGCGGATCCCTCGGTATTTCTCGGCAATCCGATCCGCATTCGAAAGATCTCGGGCTTCATGGCCCCAGGCGAGCCGCGTGCGCTCGTGCAGCAATTCGGCCCCCGCTTCCGCTAGCCTGTCCGCAAGAGCCTTCACCATGATCGCACGGTAGTCGTCGCCCTCCGCCTCGTAACGCTTCGAGAGCTCATCCGCGCCAAGGCCGGCCGTCACGGCGAAACCACCGACCCAATCGACGAGTCCGCTCTCGGTCGGCGCCACGTAGTCCACGAGCGATCGGCAGGGCGCACGTTCGTCCTTGCTCTGTTGCTGACGAAGCATTGGAAACCGCGCGAGCTCGGCTGTGCGTGATTCGTCCGTCCAAAGGACGATGTCCTCACCATCGGAGTTCGACGGCCAGAACGCCACCACGGCCCGTGCACACAAAAGGCCCTTCGCGATGATCTCATCGAGCAGCCGATTGCCTTCCTCGTAAAGCTCGCGTGCCGCTTGTCCAATCTTCGGGTTATCGAAAATCTGGGGGTATTTCCCCTTGAGCTCCCAGGCCGCGAAAAAAAACTGCCAGTCGATGTACTCGCGCAGCTCCTCCAACGGCAGCTCCAACTCTTGGCGACCAATCTTCGATGGCGCCTTGACAATCTCCTCATCAAAACCGACCCGCGCGCGGCGCGAGCGTGCCTCCGCGAACGGGATGAGCGCCTTCGCCTTCTTGGTACTGTGGAGCACGCGCAAGCTCTCCTGCTCCGCGCGGTTTTTGGCATCGAGCTTCGAGCGCCCCGTCGCATGGAGCAAATTGCTGACGACGTTCACGGCCCTGGAGGCGTCCGCCACGTGCATCGTGATCCCCGAAAACTGCGGAGCGATCTTGACGGCCGTGTGCTGGCGGCTGGTCGTCGCGCCGCCGATGAGCAAGGGGATATCAAAGCCCAAACGCTCCATCTCCTGGGCAACCTGGACCATCTCGTCGAGGCTCGGCGTTATCAAACCTGACAGCCCCACGATGTCAGCTCCGACATCCCGCGCGGTCTGCAAAATCTTTTGACTCGGCACCATGACGCCGAGATCGATGACCTCGTAATTGTTGCAGCCGAGAACGACCCCGACGATGTTTTTTCCGATGTCGTGAACGTCGCCCTTCACCGTGGCGAGCACGATTTTTCCCTGGTACTTCCGGCCACCGGCAGCTTTTTCCGCCTCCATGTACGGCGTCAACACGGCCACGCCGCGCTTCATCACGCGCGCACTCTTGACGACCTGAGGGAGGAACATCTTGCCCTCGCCAAACAGGTCCCCCACGATCTTCATCCCGTCCATCATCGGACCCTCGATCACTTCGAGGGGGCGGACGCACTTCTGACGAGCCTCTTCGACATCGGCATCGATGAAATCGACGATCCCGTTGATGAGCGCGTGTTCGATGCGCTTTTCAACCGTCGTCTCGCGCCAGGAAAGATCGACCTCGCGCTTGGTGCCGCTGCCATGGACGTTTTTCGCAAAGTCAACGAGGCGCTCGGTCGCGTCGGGGCGTCGATTGAAGATGACGTCTTCGACACGCAGCAACAGCTCCGGCGGGATGTTTTTGTAAACCGCGAGCTGACCGGCGTTGACGATGCCCATGTCCATGCCGGCCGCGATCGCGTGGTAGAGAAACGCCGCATGCATGGCCTCGCGCACGATGTCGTTGCCGCGAAAACTGAAGGACAGGTTGCTCACGCCTCCGGAAACGAGCGCACCGGGGAGTCGCTCCTTGATGAGCCGTGTCGCCTCGATGAAAGCCTTACCGAACTCGTTGTGCTCATCGATGCCCGTGGCGACCGCGAGAACGTTCGGATCAAAGACGATATCGTGGGGGTCGAAGCCCGCTTTTTCCGTGAGGATGCGGTAGGCGCGAGTGCAAATGTCGATCTTTCGAGCGACCGTGTCCGCCTGACCTAGCTCATCGAAAGCCATCACGACGACGCCTGCACCGAAGCGTCGAACCGTGCGCGCTTTCGCCAGAAAATCGGCCTCGCCTTCCTTCAAGCTGATGGAATTGACGATGCCCTTTCCCTGGATGCATTTCAGCCCGGCCTCGAGCACCGACCACTTCGAGCTATCCACCATGATAGGAACGCGAGCGATATCGGGCTCGGTCGCGACGAGATTCAAAAACCGCGTCATGGCAGCCTCGCCATCGAGCATGCCTTCATCCATGTTGATGTCGATGACGTTCGCGCCGCCCTGTACTTGCTCGCGCGCGATACGCAAGGCTTCGCTGTAATTGCCCTCGGTGATGAGGCGCGCAAACCGCTTCGAGCCCGTGACGTTGGTGCGCTCGCCAACCATTAAGAAGTTGGATTCGGGCCGCAGCGTCAAGGTCTCCAGACCGCTAAAAAAACTGAGCTTCTCGGGCGAAGGAAGCGAGCGCGGGGCGACGTCCTTCACCGCCTCGGCGATCGCGCGGATATGGTCCGGCGTGGTGCCGCAACAGCCACCGAGAAGATTGGCGAACCCCGCGCTCGCGAATTCCTCCAGAAACGACGCGGTCTGTTCGGGCGTCTCGTCGTAGCCGCCAAACGCATTCGGGAGCCCGGCGTTCGGATAACAGCTCGTGTAGACGGGGGCGATCCGGGAGAGCTCCGCAAAGTACGGGCGCATTTGACGGGCGCCAAGCGCGCAGTTGATGCCGACGCTGAACGGATTGGCGTGGCTGACCGAACGCCAAAAGGCATCGATCGTCTGACCGGACAGGGTGCGGCCGCTCTGATCGGTGATGGTCACGCTCAGCATGAGGGGTAGCGCCGGAAGTCCGCGAGCTTCGGTCTCCTCGGCGAGGGCGACGAGCGCAGCCTTCGCGTTCAAGGTATCAAAAATCGTCTCGATCAAGATGAGATCGACCCCGCCATCGATGAGCGCGGCCGCCTGCGCACGGTAGGCGAGCTTGACCTGATCGAAGGTCACTGCCCGGAAGCCGGGATCGTTTACGTCAGGCGAAAGACTGAGAGCGCGGTTCGTCGGACCGATAGCGCCAGCGACGAAGCGGGGCTTGTTGGGGTTGCGGTCGGAGAATTCATCCGCGGCCGCGCGGGCGAGACGCGCCGCCTCGACGTTGAGATCGTAGACGAGGGCTTCGCAGCGAAAATCGGCCTGCGCAATGCTCGTGCTGCTGAAGGTGTTGGTCTCGATGATGTCCGCCCCCGCCGCGAGATACGCGCGGTGCACCGAGCCGATGAGCTCGGGCTGGGTCAGCGTCAGGAGATCGATGTTTCCTTTTAGCTCGCAGGCGTGATTCGAGAAGCGTTCGCCGCGATAATCCTTTTCGCAGAGATTGTGCTGCTGAACCATGGTGCCCATCGCGCCATCGATGATCAGGATGCGCTGCTGGATCAGCCGTTCGAGG
>CANMZR010000207.1 GCA_947502375.1 Polyangiaceae bacterium | reverse complement strand
GCACTGAGTTGCTCGGGATTCACTGTGTCTTGTGATGGGAAGCTTTCGCTCATGGACCTTTGACGGAGCAGGCGAGCATGGATTCAAACTTTCGCGATTTCCAGGCAAATATAGGGGGATCTGTCAGATTGTGAATAGCGCGGCAATCAGGGCCATTCGCGTGCTCACCCGGTAGTCGTCCGGCAGTGGAAAGTCCTCAGGCAGGGCCCGCGTGGGGCGCAACATCTCTCTCATCTCGCGGATTGTCTGCTACTTCCGTGATGGATGCCGCATGAATCGCCAAGGGCAGTAAGGCCGCGACGTTGGTTCAAAACAAACCCGGTAATCACGCCGAGACAAAGCTCATGAGCGTCAAGACCGTGAGGCGGCTCGAGCGCACGTACGGGGTTGAAGCCAAGCAACGGCGCCGGTACTTGTATCCAATATTAAATTAACCAAATCGCGTATTTGGCGTCCAGTCCACGGTTTGGCGGGTGTAGCGTGCTCCCCGCATGACGGTCGAGGCAGACGTTGCGGCGTTCGCGCGGGCGATGGCTCACGTCAGCGATCCGTTTGTCGATCGAAACGCGCAGCTCGCTTCGCTGGGCATGAGCGACGCCGCGTGGCGCGACCTTGAGCTTGGCTGGTATAGGGAGTTCGAACAGCGCACACGGCTTGGCGATCGAGGTCTGGTGGACGTCTCAGCCTTGGCCCCACGCAGAGTTGAGTCACGGGCCGGAGTCGATTCCTTTCGTTGCGGTTGCTGCGATGCCAGTTTGCAGCCTCATGCCGCCACCTAAAGGCTGATTTCTGCAGGGTCATGCCGCCAGGCAGCACATCAAGCGACCGAGCAGTGAGAGGGACGCTCGACCCCATAACTGGTCGCATGTTGGCACGCGTTGACGGGCCACGTCAGACCGCTACCACGGTGGCGCGGATATTGGCTGCGGCGAGCAAAACGCGGATGTCGCCTGGATTGCTGGTAAGCACTGCGTCACCGTCGCGCGCCAGGGTCGCAACCAGGGCATCGACCACGTCCTGACTCTGGGTCTTCGCCAAAATTTCGCCAGCGCGTCGGGCGCGGGTGTCGTCCGGAGCGTGCACATGTGTGCCGGACAGAAGCCGCGCCAACAGAGCTTGGCGTCGCCCATCCCGCCACACCTGGCCGACCACGGGTGAGGTCGTAGCGACCTCCATCCCGAGCTTTCGCGCCGCCGCGAGCCGCGCTCGTACACCCACGTCGCCCTTCTCGAACGCGATGAACGCGCCGGCATCGAGGATGAGACGACTCATCGTGCCTTCCGCCGCCGCCTCGACCTGCCGAGGTTGGTTGCAAGGACGAGCTCGGCTTGCGCCCGTGCGATGACATCGTCGGCCAGCGGGCCGAAGCGACGATCGGCCTCCGCGAGTGCCCGATCGAGCGCCGCGAGCCGCACCTCATGCTCAATCGCGTCGGTGACGACTGTGGAAACGGTGGCACCCCGCGCTTTGGCCAAGGCGCGCAACGCGGCGCCAACCTTGCTGGGCACGGTGACACTGAGCCGGTCTACCGACATGCCATCAACGTATGGCACATTGTCGTAATACGCAAGGGCGGAGGTGCCGTTGCCTGTGGGTCTTGTGCTTCAATCGGTGAGGGGGTTGCGTGAACGTGCGAGGCAGGAGATGGTAGCGGTTCCCTGTGCGTGGGGTTGTCGTCGTCGCGCTCACCGGCTCAATCGAGGCTCCGTTGCATGAAATGTTCGTTGCTCGCAACCTTCTGCTTCTGCGCGTTGTCCATGGCGCCCCTCTCGGCCCGTGCTGAGAAGGGTGTGTGGTCAAAACCACTCGAGGTTTCCGCCACGATCGACGGGAAGCTCGCGCGTGCGAAGATGCTGGTTCGCACGCCTGTAGGCTATGAGCGTGACCACGGGTCGAGACGCTACCCCTTGGTGCTCGCCCTGCACGGCTGGGGGCACTCCGCGGCGCAGTTCAAGAAGGACGGCGAGCTCGGTCGCATGGCGGATGAGAGTGGCGTCGTCATCGCGGTGCCAGACATGGGCAAGACCGTCTACGAGACGCAGTTCTACCCGGAGACGCGGGGCGCGTGGGCTTCGGTGCCGGGGACGCGCTGGATAGGCGAGGTCGTGCTGCCTTTCATGAGAGCGAACTACGCGGTTTTTCCCGAGCGCGCGCAGACGGCGATCGTAGGCTACTCGACGGGCGGGCGCGGCGCGTTGTTGGTGGCAGAGAGCTACTCCGAGTTTGGGTTTGCGGGCAGCCTGTCGGGGACGTTCGACCTCTTCGCGCTCGAGCCGAATACGGGTGAGTACCGCATCCACGCGAGCGTGTACGGGGACCGAAAGCGGTTCGGCACTCGTTGGTCAAAGGATGACGGCGTCTCGAAGGAGCTCGTGCCGAAACTCCTCCACGTCGAGGTTTTTCTCGCACACGGCGCGGCGGACAAGACGGTGCTGTTCGCACAGTCGGAAACGATGGCCCGGGTGTTGAAGGCGGCAGGCGGCGCGGTCACGCACGCGACGGTCCAAGGCGCGGGTCATGACTGGGCTTTCTGGAACACGCAGTGGGCACCGATGTTCGCGGCCATGACGCGCGGGTTCGCAGCCGCATCGAGCGTGGCGATGCCGAACAAGAATGCCCAGTAACGATAGACGTCGAGCATGGCGCGGCGTTGGGTGCTTGACAGGGAAGCTTACTGGAACACGGGAAAACTCATCCTCGCCCGGCAGCAGGAAGCCGCATGATACGTAGAGGTTGCGTATTGTTCCGTCTGCAAAACTTGACAAATATCTTAAAAATAACGCGGTCAACTGCGCGCTGCGGTCCGACGTTGCGGCGGGTCTACAAGGCTGCGCTGCCCAACTATTCGCCAGGCTCACTCATGCCGAGCAAACGCACTTCCGATACCGCGAGGTCATCCCAGCGGTCACCCGTGTAAACGGTGTGGACCGTGACCTTGACCCATGTGATGCCGACGTGCGGCGCCGTGAGAAGGAACGTTGATTTTTCTGCCACGTCCTCGAACTCGAGTGGTTGCTTCGCGCCATCGGAGAGCTCGAGCGTTGCCCTCTTGATGCGACTGTTCAGGTGGTAGAGTTCACCGAGGCGGTCTTGACGCTGGAAGCCGTTCCAAATCTCGATCCCCGCAATCGTCCGCGCTTTCGAGAGCTTGAGCATGAACCACTCGCCCGGCCCTTTGCCCGTTTGCACGGGTTGCCATGAGCTTCGCGGGTCGCCGTCGATGAGGTTGTTCGAGCCGAAGGTGTATTCTTCCCATTGAGCGGCCTGGGTTGAGGCTGCGGTCCTGAGCGATGCGTTCGGTATGGGTGAGGGCGCGGGAGGCGGGGGAGCTGGGTTTGGCGGCGCGGGGGGCGAAGGGATGACGCCCACGACGGGCGCGGATGGGACGGGGGCGACAGAGAGGGACGGTTCGGTCTTTTTGGAGGAGGGCGCGGCTTCTGTGCGCAACCACACGAACGTCCCGACCAACACGAGCAACAGCGTTGCGCCACCAAGGACGAGCGTGTCTGCCTTGTTCCGGAGGGGCAACAGCTTACGGCGGGGTGCTTTGGGGATCTTCAAGGGTTCTTCTTCTCGCGGTGCGTCGGTCGCTTGCTTCTAAGCGAAGTGCAAAACCACACAGCCTATGACCCTTCATAAGGAGCCTTGGCGGTCTTGTTTGCGGGTCTTCTCTTGGCCGTCGTCGCCGCCGGCAGTTAGGGAAAGTCAACCTGGAAAACGGCCCTTTGGCAAGGGAGGATGTGCCGCGTGTCGGCGCCCTTGGGGCTTCTCGGCGACGGCACGAGGCTCAGCCGCCGACCTCGCGATGCGGTTCCGTACCCTTAGCGTCCTTAGCGTTCACAAGGCGAAATACGAAAGCCCAATTACGAAAGCCCAATTACGGAAGCCCTGCACGGTCGTGCGAGCGGACCCTCCCGTAGGTGCCGGGCGGATCTTCGCTGACGAGTTGTTCGAGGCAGCATTCGAGGAGCGCCCGCACGACTCGTGGCGCGGCGTAACCCGTGGCCAAGACGAGCGTGTCCAGGTGAGCTGGACCGGCCTCGAGGAGCTGAAGCATGGTCGCGGCCTCGGCGCTCAGCGCGGTCGGCTGAACATAGGGTAGGGACTTCTGCGAGTGCGCATTCGAGGGCGACGGGTTCGAGGGCGACGGGTTTGCGTTTGTGCGGCGAATGGGCCTCGATTCACTCGTGATCGGCATCATCCCAAGGGTTCGTCGGACGTCCGCGGGCGATGCCACGAGGGGTACTCCGAGGCGCGTCAGCGCGACCGTGGCCGCTCCACCCGGCGACCACGGCGGATGGGCGAGGGTCATCACGGAGCGACCAAGTGCCAAGGCAGCGCGCGCCGTGTGCCCCGTCCCGCCGTGGCCGACTTTCGGGCGGAGTTCGACTGCGAGCAGGCCAGTCGCAAGGGCAGCGAGGACGTGATTGCGCCTAAAATACTCGGTCCGGTCGTTCCGGGTGCCGTCGGCATCGAGCGAGAGAAGTGCGCCCCCGGCCTCCAAGACGGCCTCACAGAGGGCGCCATCCTTCCGCTTCTGCAAGCTGTCCAAGCCACCGACGGTGACCACGATGGTGGGGAGCCCATGAGCGATGGCAGCTCGATGGGCTACCTCGTCGATGCCTTCGGCGCCGCCCGAACCGATGGCCCAACCGGTCGCCCGAAGCTCACCCACCAGGCCTTCGGTCCAGGCGATCGAGCACAACGCTGGCGTTCGCGTGCCGACAATCCCGAGCACTGGAGCGCGAGGAAGCTCACCACGAATGTAAAGCCGCGGAGCGCGCGGCCAGCGAATCGTCCCGGGAAACGACGTGGTCGCGAGGTCCAGCAACCGACGCGGATAGTCCGGATCGTGAGGGTCAAGAAAGCGCGTCGGCGCCGCGAGGGTGGGCATCACCTGTACATCGTCACCAAGCGCACATTGGTTTCATGGAAGGACCTGCAAACCTGCGGCTGTTCCAAAATCGACTTGGTCCGTGAGTTCCGCTACGTTCGGAGGTGTCCAATGCCACCGTGGCTTCCATCAACGACCTTTCGTCCGTCGCGGTTTCTGGCGCGCTCGGTTTGCGTGGCCGTGGGCCTGCTCGGCGCTGGTTGCCGGCCCACCGGTCATGGCGGCTCACCACCCGCGGCGAGTGTCCCGGCCTGGGCAAGCGAGCCGCTCATGGCCACGGTCGAGGCGCCGACCGTGGTGGCGCCGTCCGTCACGGCCGTGCCTCTCGACAGTGTGCCGCCCGGCGGTGCGATGTTCGATCCGCGCTCGATTGTGCCGGTGCTCGACGCGCCCGAATACGCCGAAGTGAAGGCGCTCGTCGAGCGGGAAGCCTTCCAAGCGGCGGCGGACAAACTCGATGCATCGCTCACGCCAGCCGCGGCTGCGAAGCCGGCCGCACCTTCGGAGCCGGCGGCGCTCTTTCAATTAGCGATCCTGCGCGCCGCTTCCGGGATGCCTGGGCCGGCTGTGCAAGCCTACGACCGTGCGGCTGCCACACCTTGGCCGCTTGCCGAGCATGCTCGCCTCCGCGCTGCCAGAATTCTGGTCGAGTTGGGGCAGCCCGCAGAGGCACTGCGACGGCTCGATGCACTCGGCCCTGTCGGAACCCTCGTCGATGAGGCGAGTCTCGTGCGCGTGCGTGCGCTCGTGGGGCTGCACCGCGTGGATGAAGCGACGCCGATCGTCCGCGCTTATCTCGCTCGCGAGCCGAAGCCCTCGGACTGGCAAAACGAAGCGCTCAGGTTCGCCACAGCCTTGCTCGAGCAGCCCTCGGATGCGCACGCCCAAGAGGCGGCTAAGTTCGCGGAGCTCGTTATTTACCAGTCGCCGTTTGGTCGGGGCGTCGGCGAGGCCCGCCAGCTCGAAGAGCGCGCGCTTGCCAGTTTGCCGTTCGTCGCTCGCCAGAGCTTCGTCGCGCCGGGCCGGGCCGAGCAGGTGGCGCGCGTCCGTACTCTGGCGGATTCGAACCAAGCTCGGGAGGCCCTTGCCGCGGCCGAGCGGCTCATCGCCGAGCTTTCGAAGGAAGGGACGGACAGCGGCGATGCCGTCTGCGAGGCGCACGCTGCGCGAGGAAAAGCTCTTTCCACGTTGAAACGCTATTCCGAGGCGACGGACGCCTTCGGAATAGCCATTGATAAGTGTCAAGGCAATGCGCTCGCGTCAGCTTATTACCTTGGCGGGCGCGCCGCGTTACGGGGCGGTCGCCCGGCCCTCGCGCGACAACGCTATTTCGAGCTCGAGACCCGTTTTCACAGTCACCGTCTCGCCGACGACGCTCGTCTGCACGGCGCGGAAGCAGCGCGTGCACTCGGGGATATGGCAGCGTTCACGGCCCTTCTTTTGCGCATCGCAGAGGACTACCCGGAGGGCGACATGGTCGATCAGGGTCTCTTCGCGCTTGCGCTCGCTCGCCTCGAGGTCGGTGATTGGGCCGGCGCCGTTTGGCCTCTCGAACGTTCGATTGAGCGTCAAAAACGGGGGCGTCCGTACTGGTCCGAAGGGCGGCCGGCGTACTTCTTGGGTCGCGCCCGCATCGAGCTTGGACAGCCGGAGCAAGGCAAGGCCCTCCTCGTGTCGGTCATCAGGGACTATCCGCTCTCGTATTTCATGATGCTCGCCGAGGCGCGTCTTCGTGCTCTCGATCCGGCCCTCGCGAAGCGCACCCTGGACGAGGCGCGGGCGGCGGAGCCAGAAGGGGCGTTCGTCATCGCCGATCATCCGGAACTGCATCGGCCCGAGTTCTCGCGCGCGGTCGAGCTCGTACGGCAACACGAGGGACCGGCGGCCTTGCGGGAACTCGATGCGCTTGGAGTGCGGGAGCGCAGTGCTCACCCATCGGTGTTGTGGGCTGCTGCCTTTTTGCTGGCTCGCATCGAGGCGCCCGCGGAATCCCACGGGTTGTTGCGGTCCGCCCAGGTCTGGTCCGAGCATTTTCCAGCCGGCATTTGGCGACCCCTCTGGGAGCTCGCCTTTCCACGCCCTTATGCCCAACTCGTGCCCGGGGTGGCGCTCCGCTTCGGGATCCCCGAGCATCTCGCGTACGCCATCATGCGCGAAGAAAGCGCTTTCAAGGCGAACGCGACTTCGCCCGCCGCTGCGTTTGGTCTCATGCAATTGCTCGTCCCGACAGCCAAGATGGTCGCCGGTCCTCTCGGCCTTGCCTACGACGAGCGCGCGCTCAAACTTCCAGCCATCAACATCACGCTTGGCAGTCGCTTTTTATCGATTCTCACCAAGCGATTTGCTTACAATCCGCTCTTGGCCATCCCCGGCTACAACGCCGGACCGGGGGCTCCTGACCGCTGGGTGGAGGCTCATCCGAATGCGGACTTCGATGTGTTCGTGGAGTCGATCCCCTACACGGAAACGCGCGAGTACACGAAGCGCGTGATGAAGACCATGGCAGCCTACGCGACGCTTTACGGCGCTGGTTTCGACGCCGCGCTCGTGCGGCCACCCCTCAAGGTGAAGCCCGTTACGGCCTCGCTTCCGCCGGCCCCGCCGCCGATGTCACCGCTTCCCGCGCCGCTCGCGCTTCCGCCAGCACAGTCTCCGCTTCCCCCAACACCCCCTAGTCAGTCTCCGCCGCCTGTGCAGTCTCCGTCGCCTGCACAGTCTGTTCCTCGTCCTCCTGCGCCAGCGCTTTCCACGGCTCCGGCCGCCGCCGTCCCGTGAGCCAGAGTCCCACTGCCAGGCTTCCGGCTGCGAGGGCGAGCAGCCACAGGCGCAGCGGGATTGGCAGTGGCAATGGCCAGTACTCTTTGCCGAACCATCCGTGCTTTTGCGCAAGCGTGAGCGTGTTGAATCCCGCGTGCAACACCACGGGCGCGGCGAGCGACTGACTCGCTTGCCGGGCGGTCCCAAGTGCGAGGCCCAAGAGCAGCGTCTGCACAAACGCCAACCGTGCAACGCCTCCGCTGCCCTCGACGTGGAGCCACGCAAAGAGCGCCGCGGTCGCAAGTGTCGCCAGGGTTCGCTTGGAGAGGAGCCCCGCCAGCGCGGACCACAAGGCTCCGCGGAAGAGCAGCTCTTCAGCCAGTGGCGTCACGACGATGGTCCAGAGCAAAAGGGTGCCGAGGTTCGCCTGGCGCGCCGCGAGGTTTGAGCTGCTCACAGTGGCCCGAACCGCCTGTCTCCCGCGCGTCAGCAATTCCCCTTGAATCGCGGGGAGCGCGACCTTCCAGGCGACGTACAGGCTCACCACGAGGAGCACCGGGGCGAGCAACGCGGCTGTGCGCATGGGTCGCCAGAGCGGCCCCGTCAGGCCGAGAAGCTTTCTCGGCTCTTCCAACCACCATCCACAAACGAGGACGCCAAGCGCCGTGACGATGGTCCAAATAGCAGCAAAATAGCTAGCTTCCGT